>NZ_KB899577.1:0-65638 GCF_000378365.1 Megamonas rupellensis DSM 19944
CTACAATATTATAAATAGTGTATTTAACAAGTTTTAAAATTCGGCAAGCTTCACCATCAACTAATTTATATTGAATTTCACAAATGCCACCAGTCGGATTAGCATTTGTATCATCTTCTAAATAAAGTGGAAATGTTCTTTTGACATACTCCCCATGCCTAAAGGCAGGGGATTCTTGGATACAAACGATACTTGCCTACTAAAATAGCAGGTCTTACTATATCTCTCCAAAGAAGGTTGATGCCCCAACCTTCCATATCTAAAAAAATTTATTAATAAAATATATTCTCTCTATCTTATTCTAGATAAATAAAAAAAATCCTATTTACCTAAAATATATCTTTCAATACCATAAGCTACACCATCTTCAAATACTGATGGAACTACAATTTTAGCACTATTTCTAGCTTTTACACTGCCATTTGCCATTGCCATACCCATTCCCACTGTAGATAAAATTTCAATATCATTATCTCCATCGCCAAAAGCATAGCTATCTTTTATATCTATATTCAATAACTCTAAAACCTTTAATGCTCCTGTAGCTTTGGAATTTTCTTTAGCATAGACTTCTAGATGGCAATAATTATGGTTCATATCCTCTACATAAGTCATATCTTCAGGCAAATTCTCTATGATATATTTTCTATCTTCATGTCTAGGTGAATCTATTTCTAATTTATAAACATCTATAGCTTTTTTATCATAATCGAAAGTCAATTGGTCAGCAAAAATTCCGTATTGCCCTAAACGATAGATTAGATATTCAAATTTTTTATCTACATAAGTATGAAAATCTCCTTGTAAGCTATACTGCATATCATGTTCATCACAAATAGATGTGATTTTTTCCACAAAAGATTTTTCAAGTGGCGCTCTATAAATAATCTTATCGTGGAAAAATATAACTGAACCATTGAGCAATACATAGCCATCGAAACCAAAATTTCTTATTTTTTCATCAAGAAAAGCAAGTGAACGACCACTAGCAATAAATACATAATGACCTTGCTCTTGCAATTTACGAATCGCTTTTTGTACGTTTTCACGCATATAACGATAATCTGGATGTGTACCTTCAATCAAAGTTCCATCAATATCAAAAAATACTGCTTTCATAACATACCTCATTACTAAAAATTTTATCTTTATTTTAATAATCTCTTTCAATCAATTCTATTTCTTGCTCTGTAGGATATATTCCATGCTCATAAATTTTTTCATAAATTCTTGGAATATTTTTCAATCTATTATTCATATCTATTATATCAAAGGATGCTAAATCTATATCATCATCTAATAACCATTCACAATAATTTTCATATTCTTCACCACTTTTTTCACTATAGGCTTCAGCAATACTTTTTAATCCATCAATACCACCACAATCTTCAATAATACCATATCCTTTACCTTTTAATACACGTGGTAAATCCTTTTTCGATAATCTTTCATCTATGATAATTTTTTCTAATTTTACATTTATTTCCCAATCATCACCAAAATCATATGTAAATCTAGTTTTAGGCATCATTGGTGTAATAAAGTGTTTCATTTTCACATCAAAAATATTAAAGTCATAAATCCTTTTATCTAATTCATTAGTTTCACTATCAGGTAATCCTATCTTTATTATATTTAATAAAAATTTTCTTGGTATCTCTATATTTTCTCTTCCCAATTCCTTTATTAATTTAGATTTATTCAATTCCATCTTAAATTCAAAATCAAACAAATGATTAGCTCTCATTTCAAAAAGAGTCATAACAATATATGCTAATCTTGCTAAAGAGATATCTTCCGAAACTTGAAAACGACGCCACATTCTTGGTTTATAACCTTTTAATTCAGCATTAAATTGATAAATCGAACAATTTGTCATAATATATTACCTTTTCTTCATTATAATTTTTTAAATTCTTCTTATAAAAATATTTGCATTATCTTTAGGAATATTGTACCATAAAAAAAAACTAAAATATATTAATATATCCGTTGTGCTAGTTAATTTCTAATAATTGTACTGTGTATACTAAAAAGCATTGTTCCAATCTTAGTTGAAATCCTATTAAAGATTTAACACATATTCTTTCTATGTCGAATAGATTTACTCAACTAGAAAAAAATGTTTCTATATATCTTCTCTTTCTTTTTAAATCATTTGTTATTTTTTCATCTTCCCGTATCTTCATATATCCCTTATCTGCAATAACTTTACTACATCTGTATTCACTAAGCAACGTTTTTACCAATGCAGTATCAGTTTTTGAAGCTTTCGTTACAACATATGCTCTTATTAGTCCGTTGTTATCAATTTCAAAATATCCTTTAAATCCGTAATAATACTGTTTTTTTTAGCATTAGCACAAGCCGGCAATGGTAAGCTGTCCATAATCAAATAAGCAGGATTTGGAGAATAGTTTTCAGATAAACTGATACATACGCATGTATTGTAGGGAAAAAAGAGCATTACAGCAAATACGATTAAAACGGGAAAGTTCAAGAATTTGACCTGGTTTAAAAACAATATTTTTCAAAAAGGAATAAAAACGGAATTGATTTGTAATATCTAAAGAAACCTGCCAACATAATAAAGAAAGAATAACAGCATCATTTAATTTTGATTGAGTAACATTTCTACGATATCGAATACGAAGTTAAAATTTGAAATTATTTGATTTACAATGATATTGCTTCAACATTATGCACACTTCTTTGAGTTGGTATACTTAGAAATGTACTCTTGTTAAACCTTTTTTCAAGCTATTTTTTAACTAGCACAACAGGTATATTATTAATAATTTATTATAGAAAGTAGTATGATTTTATGTCGCGCGTTTTTGATAAATTTTATTTTAAGCCTAAACAAACAATTTTAAGTATAGATTCTTTAATTAATGCTTCTCGATCTCATGATGAAAATATTGCTCCTTTTATTAACAACATGTTTTGTCCGGAATGTCTTCAAGCTCAATTAACATTCTGCCATGAAACCTCTAAACATAAAGCTTATTTAAAAAGAATTCCATCATCGAGCCATGCTCCTAATTGTTCATACAATTATAAATATGCCTCTAATTCCAGTATTAAAAAATATATTACCAGTTTATCTTCCAATCAAGTTGAAGATAAATTAAATTCTATTTTACATTTGTTAACGCGAAAAAATATAACAAGTACCTCTTTAATAGATAATTCTAAAGCCAATTCAAATAATCATAAAAATCCTTTATTAGTTTATGATATAAATAATTCTGTTTCTGGCGCTCTACCACAAAAAAAAGTTAATTCTTATTTAGATCCAAATATTATTGGTAATGATATTTATCTTTTCTATGGTGAGAATATTAAAATCAAACAAAATATCATTGATAAAAATAATAAAAAATTTTATCTTTTAGAGTTTAAAGCTAAAAATAAAAACCAAGAATGGACTTCCCGCTTTAAAATATTTAGAAATACTATACGCGATATTATAGATGAAAATGCTGAATATTATATTGCTACAATAGGCACACTAAATTTAAATTATTCAAAATTACAAATATCACCATTACTTCCTAATGCGTTAAAAATTAAACTCATGCCTAAATAAAACTATTTAACTATCCAAATTTAATAAAAAATTACTGAGGTTATATTATGTATCAACTAAAAAACTCAATAAAAAATACCATACACTATTCTTTTCTACTAAGTACAACTAATGCTATAACTCATATTGGTTATGGAATTGATAATAATTATGTTCGCTGTTGTTCTACATCTATTGTTTCTTTCTGTAAAAATAATCCTTAAGAAAAGTTTCATTTTCATATAATCTCTTCTATTATTTCCAAAGAAAATCTCAATAATCTACAAAAATTAGCTGAAAAATATAATATTAACTCATTGTGCTAGTTCATTTTTTATTGTATAAACTAATAAACATTGTTCCAATCTTAATCGAAATCCTAAAATAGATTGTACTCTTATTCTTTCTATATCAAATAAATTTACTAATTTAGAAAATACTGTCTCTATATATTTCCTCTTCTTTTTTAGAAATTTACTATTTTCTTGTTTCTTTTCTTTCATATTTTTTCTTGATGGTGTCCAAAACCATATTCCTTCTTTTTCCAATTTCTTTTTTAATTCATTACTTAGATATCCTTGGTCTGCTAAAATATATTGACATCTATATTGTCTTAACAAATCTTCTACCATTTTTATATCATGTTTAGATGCTTTACTCAATGTATATGCCCAAATGTATCCATCACTTCCTACTTCAAAGCTACCTTTCAATCCATAATAATATTGCTTTTTAGTGGCATTATAGCCAATATCTGCATAATCTGTAAGTACTTTACATCTTTTATTACGAAGAGGTTGACATAATGGTAGTGGTAAACTGTCAATAATTGTGTATTTAGGATTATTTGAATGTTGTTTTAATATACCAATACGTATCCATTGCAAAAAACAAAAAGCATTATTGCAAATACGATTAAAACGTGAACGCTCAGGAAGAGAAGATTTAGGAAAAATATTATTTTGCAAAAAGTAATAAAAACGAAGCTGAGTAGTAATTTTAAGCTCAACTTGCCAACAAAGTAAAGAAATAACAAGGACATCATCTAATTTACAGTGCTGAATATTTCTGCGATGGCGAATAGAAGAAGGAACATATTTTTGGTATAAAGGTTGAATAAATTTGTACCAATTTAATAAATGGGATTGAAATTTTAAAGTATTTAGCTTACAATGAGATTGGTTCAACATTAGATACACTTCTTTGTGATGAAATACTTAGAAATGTACTCTTGTTGAACTTTTTTTGCAAGTAAAAATTTTAACTAGCACAATACGTAAGATCTAATTATATTAATGGAGGTTTCATTATGTCAAAAGAGAAGATTATATCTAGTCTAGATAATCTTATTTTTGCTTGTCTAGTTATTTATTCATTAACTTTTATTACTAATATTAATACCAAATTTTTATTTTTCGCTTTTTATATATGTATTTTAAAATTATTTTTTATTAAACCCAAAATTAATTTATCCACAAAACATATTCATTTTATAATATTATTTATCACCTGTTTATTTATATCTCTTATATCTAATAACTTATTACAATTAGATAATATTACTGAATATAAATCTGATGTTCTAAATCCTCTAATTGGACTAATTATATTTTTTATTTATAAAATAACCTATAAGAAATTTTTAATATTATTATCAACTTTTTCTATTTCATTATCTATAAATGCCTTAATTATTTTATATCATTCTTATTTAGGAGAAGTTGGTCGTCCTGTAGGATTATGTGATTTTCATTATATGTTTTTAGCTGGTGTTAATTTATTAATAATACCATTTATTCTAACTTATTCTCTAAATAAAACTACATATTATAATAAATTACATTGGTTATTTCGTTTTACTATTTTTATAAATATTCCTGCTTTAATATTTGAAAATACTCGTATTGTTTGGTTAGCTTTTTGTATCATTTTTCCATTAGTAATTTTCCTAGGAATAAAAAATAAATTCAAAGCATTTCTTATCATTTGCTGTATAGCTATCTATAGCTTTGGAATCTTCCAAATGTCTCCACAATCCACAAATAGATTAGAAAGTATTACTAATAATAGCTATGAAAACCAACCTAATTATGAACGTTTATTAATGTGGCAATCAGCTTCTAATATGTTTATTGAACATCCTATTTTTGGTGTAGGCTATGGAAATTACTATACTAACTATATTTCAGAATATCGTTCTCCTTTAGCCAGAGAATACCAACGTCACCCACACAATACGTTCTTAGAGAAATTATCTGAAGCTGGTATTTTAGGAGGTATTAGTTATTTATTGCTAATATTATATTTTATTTTTAATAGCGTAAAAACTTTTATAAAAAACAAAAATCCTATTAATTTATCTTATTTAGCTTGCATATTAGCATATTCTATTGGTTGCTTAACAGATTGTTTATATTCATCATACAATTTAAAAGAATTAACTTATATATTTTACTTATTTACAGGAATATATTTGATTTTAAATTCTTATATAAAACAGGAGCATCAATATGAATAAAATTAGTATTATTATTCCTATTTATAACGTAGAACAATATTTACCACAATGTTTAGATAGTATTATTAATCAAACATATAAAAATTTGGAAATTATTTTGATAAATGATGGTTCTACTGACAATTCTGGTAAAATTTGTGACAATTATGCTAAAGTAGATAATCGCATCCATGTTTTTCATAAAAAAAATGAAGGTGTTAGTTCTGCTCGTAATCTAGGATTAGAGAAGTGTACTGGTGATTTTATAGGTTTTGTTGACCCAGATGATTTTATAGAACTTAATATGTACGAACTACTCTATAATGAACAACAAAAAACAAATGCCGATATTATCTGGTGTAACTATTGTAAAATATCATCTACAGGTAATATTATTTATCTAGGAGAAATAAATAATAACACTTTCTATGATTTAAGTCTAAAAAACAATAAAAAAATTTTTTCTAAAAACTTTTATTATATATTAAACATGAAAACATATATATGGAATAAATTATTTAAAAGAAAACTTTTTTATAATATTCGATTTCCATTAAAAAAAACTTTTGAAGATTTATTCATCTTTATGAGTTTAATTCTACAAACAAATACTATACAATTTATTTCTAAAACATTATATTATTATAGACAACGAGATACTAGTCTATGTGCAACATTTAATACATCAAAATTTAGTCTAGATTTTATCGAAGCAAGTATTATCTTTGGTATAGACTACAATTATTTCTACAATTCGAAGAAAGAATTAAATTTATATTTATTTAACATTTATCGTATAGCATTAAAAAATATTCTATTTAATAAACATAGAAATAAATTTCAAATACAAGAAAAAATAATTATAAAAGAAAGCAGAAAATTATTATATTCAAATTTACCATTTAAATACAAATTGGATATCATTCGAAGATGTTTAAATGTAAACCTATATTATAAAATGAAAATTAATTTTTCAACAAAAAAATTAAACTTTTAATATAAATATATTTTTTCAACATATATATTATATAGTAAAAATTTAATTTTATACTTTATTTTTCTATTATTAAAATTTTTTCTTAATCTAAAAAATAAAATAATATTTAAACTTATGAGGTATCTATGAACTTGATAAATTCTATAAAAAATACAATTACATTCGATTATAATACTAAAAAAAATAATTTTTCTTGTATTCATATTGGTTATGGCATTGATAACAATTTTGCACGATGTACAGGGACATCAATAACTTCTTTTTGTATAAATAACCCATCAAATAATTTTCATTTTCATATTCTTATATCGAACATATCCTCTGACAATATTATTAAATTTAAACTTTTATCTAAAAAATATTCTACTATTATTACTATATATGAAATTGATACATTTTTTTTAGAAAATTTAAATTTGCCAACAAAACAATATTGGAAATTACCTACTTATTTTCGATTTATTTTACCTCAAATTTTAAAAGAATATACAAAATTATTCTATATTGATGCTGATATAATTTGCATAAATGATGCTACCTCTTTATTTAATATAAATTTAGATAATAATATTATTGCTGCTGTTGCTGAACCTAATAATAAAATAATACTACAAAGATGTTCTACTCTAAATTTAAAAAGAAATATATATTTTAATGCCGGTATGTTAATTATTAATATAAAAAAATGGAATCAATTAGATATTTTTAAAAAATTAATACTAGAATTACAAACTAATCCTGATAAACTAGAATGTTTAGATCAAGATGCATTAAATATCGTTTTACAAGATAATGTCAAATATATTCAAGACTATTATAATTATCTCATTTTATATAATAGAGGTAAAAACTTAACACTCACTAATTCTAAAATTATATTATTACATTTTGCAGCTATACCTAAACCATGGCATTTAGCATGGACATTAAGTCCTAATTGTAATTCATTTACCAAAAATATTTATAAAAATTATGAAGATAATTCTCCTTGGAAAAATACTCCTTTAGTTATACCTTCTCATTATAAAGATATTCGTCGTTATGCTAAATATCTAAAACAACATAAATTATATTTAAAAAGCTTAAAATGGTATATAAAATATTCCATTGCTAAAATAAAACAACTTTATATTAAATAATACATTAGTACACACATCATAATTACTAGATATCTTTCATTAATAATTTTCCTATATCTATAACATTACTATTTTTCATTAATTTAATATAATTTTTATTATGATCTGTATTTATTAAATTCATAAAACTCATCGCTTTTTTACTACCATTAGAAAATTTATTAACATTTAATAATGCGGATGATTGATAACTTATTACTGATTTTAACTTAGAATTTGAAGCAAATAATAATTCAGCCGGTTCTATTCCATTATATATTTTTAACTGTTTAAAATTATTTTTATAATATTCTAGTTTTTCTTTGCTATCATTAGGATGAGGTTTATAATACAATACAGCTTTATTTCCTATTGATAATAATATTTTTTTTAAGCATTGTACTTCTTTTTCAATTGTAAATAAACCTTTTTCTACCATTGGTTGACTTAAATATAATATACTTTCTTCTTGAAATACTTCTTTTAATAACTGCTGAGATTTTAAATTTTGCATTGCTTGATTTATCATTTCAACAGTTATTTCTTTTGTCGCAGGCGATTTTCTCTGTAAAAGCCATGGTTGATACATGATATCTAATTTCCCTGCAGGACTTTCACCTTCTGCTTCTGTATTAATATACATATTTCCTTGTATTCCTGATATCCACTTTAATAAATATGTTTTTACTTTATGAAATAATGCATGACTCTTTTTACGCCTTCTATTTTCATTAATATATGAATATACACCATCTTCAAAACGATAAAATTCATTTTTACCAACAGCCATTACTAGTAATTGATTTACAGGAGATATATCTACCCCAATAAAAACTCTATCAATATTTAAGGGTTTAATATTTTTTTTTACATAATTAGCTTGTTTACGATAAGATTCTTTTTTATTTCTACTAGATAACCAATCTAATAATAAAAAAACTTGTTTATATCCACATTTTGTAGTTGACATATATGTCATTAACTCATTTATTTTCCATTTTTCATATCCATGAGGATGCATTAACACCAAATAATTTTCATCATTCTCATAAATACTATGTGTCAATATAAAGCAAGTTAATAAATGATATGGTGTATTTACTACAAATAAATTTTTCATAATTTATTTCCTCTATAATTTACTTTTTATTTTATAAACAGCATACTTTAAATACCAATATATTGATTTTAATTTTTTATTATATATAGCATAAGATTTTCCCATATGTTTCATTTGCTTATATGTCTTAGGTTCATCTAATGGTACATTTTTCCATAAAGAAATATTTGCATACTTCTCAAAAAATTTTTTTACTGGATGCATACACCATTTTTGCCACGGTTTAAATTTACCTACATAATGTAAAAAAACTACATCAGATGGTATATTATATATATATCTATTATGTTTATGCCTAACATCAAATTCATAATTATATATTTTATCCATATATATACATTTATTTTCTAAAATAATATTTAATATATCTTGATCATTAAACATAAATTTTTTCTTACTTTTTAATAAATTTAATATTTTATCATTAATATCATTTTTTATCCATTCTTTTATATTTATATACATGACTCCTGCATTAAAATATTTATTAGATATAAGTCCCAATTCTTTTATTTGTTGTTTTTCTACATATTTATTAGCCTCTTCTATTACTCCTACAATATTATCATCTATATTAAAATTTTTTAATAATTTAATACTATTAAGACATATAATATCTGCATCTAAATACAATACTTTATCTGTTATATCTTTTAAAATATTTGGTATTAAAAATCTATTATATGTTGCATGACTAATATATTCTGTTTTGGGTAAATTTTTAAATATATTTTCATCTATAACATATATATTTATTACAATATTATTATTTATTGCGAACTCTTGAACAATTTTTTCATTATCTTTTTTTATTTTTTTAATAATTATGTGAAATATTATATTTTCATCTCTATTATTTTCTAAAATAGATGTCATTAATACGCCTAGTGGTCTTATAAAATCATCATCTATACCAAAAACAATATGAAAATAATCATTTTTAATATCATTATTACCATAAACTATCTTTTTTTTTATTATATTCATTTTTTACTCCAAGTATATATTTATTTTTTTACTATATTCTTTTTTATATGATAATGCATATATATCACTTAATAGATTAATAATTATATTTGTTTTATTTAAATTCATTTTTTTAAATTCATTTTCTATTAAATTTTTATTTAAACTAAAAGCTTTTATCCATCCTTTATATCTAGCTATCCATCTAATTTTCTTTAATAAATTTGAAGATAAATATCCTACTTGATAACGGTATATTGCATATCCATAAGGATTTTTATAATATAATTTTTCACCTTGTTTTGTATAACCATCTTGTTTATACTCAAATAAATAAAATACATCATTTATTAATTTAATAGGCTTATCATAAGAAATTTGATAATATAACACATTTTCAGTAACAAATTTTTCATTTTCAAATACAGGAAAACTATATTGTTTTAATATTCTACTTATCCATATTAAAACTAATTCTCCTCTATATTTATGTTTTTCATATAAATCAAAAAACGATATTTTTCTCTTATCATCTATCCAACGTTTCCCCGTAGGATTTCCTGATAAATCACCTCTTCTCGAACAATATGCTACAAAATCAATTTCATTATTACTATCATTTTTCCAATAATTAATAATTATTTCTACTGCATTATTTGTTAATATATCATCTGAATCTACACATACAAATAATTCTGTATTGCATAATTCTACTGCCTTATTATGTGCTACATGTTTTCCTGAATTTTTTTGATATATATATTGTATTTCTATCTTATTTTCTTTTTTCCATTTATTTACTAACTCTTTAGTATTATCGCTAGAACCATCATCTATTATTAACCATAAAAAATTTTTATTTATTTGTTCACATAAAGACTTATATAAATCTAGTAACAGTTCTGCCCTATTATATGTAGGTGTAAAAATAGTTAAATATTTCATATTATATCTTTTATCCTTCTCTCATAATTTTTATACATAAGCTCTAAATTAAACTGCTCATGAATGAATTTATCTGCTTCTTTTACTAAAAGATTTCTTAAAGTTATATCTTCTTTCAACTTTATGATATTATCAGCTAAATCGAATTCATTATTTTCTTCAACTAATAATCCTGTTTTATTATCTAAAATAATTTCATTCACTCCGGCTACATTAGTTGCTATTATTGAGGTTTTTGAAGCCATTGCCTCACATAATACTAATGGTAACCCTTCATAATGTGTTGCTAATACAAAAACATCTAATTTAGGAAGTATTTCTTTAATATTCCCTTCAATTATTTTTATATTCTCTCTCAAATTATGTTCAACAATATATTGTTCGCATTTTTTTCTAGTTTTGCCTACACCCATTAATACTAAATTTATATTTTCTTGCTTTTCTTTTACCAAATATTCTATAGCTTTTATTAAAGTCATTTGATCTTTTTGTTTACTAAAACGTGCAACCATTCCTACAGTAAATATATCATGCTTTTCTTTTATTAAATCAAACTTATTGATATCTATACCATTATATATCACTTCAACTTTATTTTCATCTATACCTTGTTTAATTAAATGATTTGCTACACCTTTTGATACGCAAATATACTTATCTGTATATTTATCTAACTTTTTTGTTAAATATCTTCTAAACGGAGTATACTTTTCTGTATTATGTTCCACATGAATCAACTTTACTTCTATCTTAGCATAAGCCAACGCTAATTTTGTCCAAATATGTGTACTATATCCATGAACAATAATCAAATCTGGTTTACTATGTCTTATAAATTCACCCAATGATAAAATATAATCTATAGTACATCTATCTTTTATGACAATTATTCCTTTTAAATCAGTATTATTATATTTACGAAAAATATCTATTATTTCATATCCTTTAGTTTTTAAATAATTACTTATATCTATCGCAATATTCAAAGAACCTGATGGATTTCCCGAAACTATACTTAAAATTTTTTTCAATTAATTCACTTCCCTATGATTTTACCATCCAATTACCATCCAATTACCATCCAATTACCTTCTTTAAATTCAAGGACTTTCAGCTCTTACCATCCAATTACCATCCAATTACCATCCAATTACCATCCAATTAATTTCCCATTCTTAATCTATCTGCTAATTTTTGTACTCCTACATAAAGTTCTAGTTTTGTTAATGATTTTGAATATGCTCTACCTCGTCCATTACCTGTAATTACTATTAGGTCAGTATCACTTAATTCTTTTATTGCTCTTTGAAATACATATTTACTAAGTTTTAATTCTTCTTTTAACTCTTTTGCTGTATATTTATTTTTACCATTTTTATCAATATAAGTAAAAATCAACTTAGCTTCCTTTGATAAATTCGGATATGTAGAAATTACATCTACTCTCCATATTTTTATATTTGTTTCCTTAAAATTAGTTTCTACTTGTGGTTGTTTAAAACTATTAGTAATTGCAAAATCAAATATTTCTGGTCCGCCAGAACCTGCTCTCTCTGATAAACCTAATCTTCTAAATAATGTCATTATTACGGTATTTCTTGGACATGAATTTCCACCTTTTATAAATTCTTCTGTAGAAACTAACATCATTCCTGGATTATTAAATTCATAATAATTACTATATACATTAACAATTATAGATGATGTACTCACATAATAATCAGCATGGACAATCATATTTATTAATGCCTCTCGTAAAATCACTAGTAAATTTTCTGGAGATTTTCTTATTAAATTTTTCTCCAATTCAAAATCATCTTTTATTGTACTTTGTAATTTCTCCATTATAAGAAAAAAATAATTCATTAAATTTAAATTTAAAAAGGACATATCATCGGAAGCTACTCTATCATTCCATCTCGCATTATTTCCTCTTCTATCAAAATAATCTAAATGAAAATGCGGAAATCTATTTATTATAGCATCTATTTTTCCAAAAAATAATAAACCACCTTCTGTTATATAATATTTATTATCATTATAATCTAATTTTAAGGCTCCCATTTGTATTAAGAATTTTAATATATCCATATCCAAATACTTTTTATCATGTGTATGCTCAAAAATGTGTTGTCTATACTTTTGTATAGATAATAAATCTAAATCTCTTTCTATTGTATAATTTTTTAATAAGCCTACATCTTGAGCTAAATTTCTATTTCTCAATAGTATTTGTAACTGTTCTATATTAACTTTTACATCTGCTGAATTTAACCTAATATATGTATTTGTTAATACATTATTTAAATAAATAGGTTTCTGTTGATGAGTTGCTTCTGGTACATTAATAATAATTATTGATTTACCTTCTATTTCCTCTATTTGTACATCTTTATTAGATAAAAGATTATAATTTACTTTATTAGTATTTGATATACAGGTCCAAAAATCATCACATACTTTAGCTGGGTTTTCAACACCTGTAATTATAAATTTGTTTTCCTTTATATTTTTTATTTCAGTAATACCTAAAATAATTTTACCACCATGTGTATTTGCAAATGCACTATATGTTGACCAAACATCTTTCGGCAAATTTCTTTTACACTGTTTACATTCTATATCTTGATTTTCTGCTTCTAAATTATTTATAAAAG
This sequence comes from Megamonas rupellensis DSM 19944, assembly GCF_000378365.1. Taxonomy (NCBI): domain Bacteria; kingdom Bacillati; phylum Bacillota; class Negativicutes; order Selenomonadales; family Selenomonadaceae; genus Megamonas; species Megamonas funiformis. Next base: position 13,875 of record NZ_KB899577.1, read on the forward strand.
TAATTATATTTTCTTCTGTCTTCATTTAACATTAATATCTCCTATAAAACATTAATTAGTTTTATTATCTATTATCTCATTATATACTTCTATAATCTTTTTTATCATTATTTGATTAGCAAAATCTTTTTCTACTTTTTTCCTTGCATTTATTCCCATTTTGCTACATAAATCTTTATCTTGAGCTAATCTATTTATCTTATTTACTAAATCATCATCATCATTATATTTTACAAGAAATCCTGTTTCTTTATCACTTATAACTTCACTAATGCCACCAACATTAAAAGCTATAGCTGGCTTTTGCATTGCCATCCCTTCAGCTAAAACCAATCCAAATGTTTCAAAATATGATGGTAAAACCATTACATCTGCTATATCTATATAATTTTCTACATCTGTCTTATGACCTAATAAATGTACTCTATCTTGTAAATGATATTCTTTTATTTTTTTCTTTAAATCACTGAAACCTTTTCCTTTACCAATTACTACAAGATGCCATTTTTTACTAATTTCATAATTTTTCAATACATCAAGTAAATGCTGATGTCCTTTATTTCGCAAATTTTTAATACGCGAAACTATAATCATAGTAAAAGCCTCTTGTGGTATATTATATTTTTTTCGTAATAAATTTTTATTTTGTCTATTTGGCTTAAATTTTTCAATATCTACACCATTATAAACAACTTGTATTTTTTCAGCTAAAAAGCCTTCTTTTATTGCAGATTTCCTAGAAAACTCACTTACAGCAATAATCTTATCCACTTGATTTATAATGTCTTTCACTTTTGCTGGTAATACACCATGAGCTGTATATACTATAGGAATATCTAATTTATACTTATTTCGTGTCTTTACGACTACAATACCTGCTGCTTCCGAATTGGCATGTATTAAGTCTATATTATATTTTTCTACAATACGTTTTAATAATAATCCTGATATAAACTTACTTAATCTAATCGGTAAAAAAAAATGTTTTATTCCTTCTTTTTGTAATTCAACCGCCAACGCTCCACCAGCAGAAGCAATAAATACATTGTAGCCTAATGATTTTAAACTACGAGCTACTAATGCTACATATGATTCAGCACCACCTATATTCATACGAGGTACTAATAATAAAATTTTTTTCATAAAAAATTACTCCATAATTTTTCTTAAAGAATTAACAATATTTTCTACCTTTATATTTTCTGTTAAAACCTCGCAACGATATAATGATTTTTCAGGAGCCCATGCGTCTAGATGTGCTTTTGTATGAATATAAAATAAACAAACTGTAGGTACATCTACTGCCAAACCTAAATGCATAGTCCCTGTATCCACACTAATTAAAGCTTTACAATTAGCTAGTAGCGCTCCAAGTTGAGCAATAGTTGTCTTATCTACTAAATTTATAAAATCATCTTTAGCTATTTTAGACAATTCTTCTCCATATTCTTTTGCTACATTCCCTGCCCCTAATAGTAATAAAGTATAACCTTTACTTTTTAATGTTTGTATTAATTCTTTACAATCTTTTAAAGGCATATCTTTTTCTTTCTTTTTAGATGTAGTACATATTGCTACTAATTTATTATCTTGTATATTTAAACCTTCTAATAACACTTCAATATCATCATATGATGATTCTGGTGGTATAAATTTCATCGGTAATTCTCTTATAGCTTTTTTACTATATTGTTCTAATAAAATACTATTTTTAGTCTGTACTTTTGTCTTACCATGATAATCTATTTCTCTAGGATTATCTAATAAAAAATTTATTATACCTTTATTTTCAGCATATACTTTTTTAGCCCCAAATAATTTTGCTAAAACAATACCTCTTTCATTACCATAAATAACAAAAGCTGCTTCAAAGCCTAATTTAAATTTTTCTTTATATTCTTGATAAAAATTCCATGCTCCCTTTACACCATGATGTTTACCCTTTTTATCATAAGCTACTACTTCATCTACTCCATCACAGTAGGTTGCTACTTCTACAAATGGCTTATTAACAATAAAAGTTATATGTGAATCTGGATATAATATTTTTATATTTCTACATAAAGGATTAGTAAGTAAAGTATCTCCAAAAAAAGATGTATTAATAACTAAAAATTTTTTCATAAAATCTTTCCTTAAAAATTTATTGAATATCTTCTTCATATTCGTATAATATATTATTATACACTATATCTAAGGTTAGGAAAAATTATTATGTTTATACTATTATTGATTATTTTATGTATATTTTTTATCTTATATTTAAAATTTAAAAATTATGTACCAATTCTAATGTATCATCGTATAGCCGATATTCCTGGTGATAGAAATGCTCTACCTAAAGAAAAATTTGCCGAGCAACTAGAATATTTATCCACGCATAATTATCATACTATTACACCAGAACAATTATATAATCACTTCGTAAATAAGACTAAATTACCTAAAAATCCTGTTCTACTAACTTTTGATGATGGCTATCAGGATAATTATCTTGAAGCCTTACCGCTATTAAAAAAATACAATATGACTGCTGTTGTTTTTCCTATTTACAATTGGATTGGTAAACCTAACAAATGGGAAAATTTCGGTAAACAAGAAACTACTACCATGAATTTAGCAGAATTAAAATCTTGGCTTAATCACGGTCTAGATATCCAACCTCATACTGCCAACCATCCATTCCTAACTCAATGTAATGAGGAAAAATTAAATTTAGAAATTATTGATACCAAAACAAAATTTGAAAAATTATTAGATAAACCTATGGATTATCTTTGTTACCCATATGGTTTTTTCAATCAACAAGTAATAAATATAGTAAAAAAAGCAAATTATAAAATGGCATTTGCCATCTTTGAAAATGTTCCACTTTGGCATATTGACCTTTTTGCTCTTCCACGCATTCCTATACCTTCACACCAAAAAATGTGGGAATTCAAATTAAAAGTAAGCTCTATTCACATTATTTTCGTTGCAATGCGAAAATGGGAACGACAATTTAAACAGCTAAAAAATAAATTTAAATAAAAAAGAGCCTTAAGAATAAAAAAATTCTTAAGGCTCTTTATCTATCTAAAGCGAAAATATCTTATATGAATATATCTTCTTTTAAAGGAAATATCATATGTACAGCAAACAAGAGCTATATATGCTATGATTTCACAGCTTTCTTCCAATAATTGATTATAATTACCAAATTGTACCAAACCTCTATCAAATACACATTGACTCAATATACTTGTTACTATAAAAAACAAAAATTCACCTAATGGAATGTACCAGCAAATTCCTTGTCTTCTGCTTTGATAAAAATATACTACCAATAAAATCAAGGCTATTAATATTAAAATCCCTACTATTGGATAAACTACTGAACCATACCATAATTCATGCACTTTTACAAAAATCTGTTCACCATTTTTATCTATACCAATAGGATAAAATACACGACCCCAACTCAATTCTCTACCAATCATCAATATATAAATTATTATCGAAGCTACATAAAATTTTATACTATCATATAAAATAAAATCTCGTATTTTCCCTATACAAATTGCAATACCTAAAAATAAAATTACAACTTCTAAATTCTCTAAAAAATGATTTTCATAACTATATTCTATAGGTAAAACAAATGATAACCCAATAAAAATAATAGCTAAAATACACAAAATAACTAAAGCTTTTGTATATCTAATTTCAAAATTTAACATCTATATTCCTTCTTTATTTCTTTTTAAATGATATATCATAAGTAAAGCATACTAAAGAACAATATGCTAATATCTCTGTGCATTCTTCTAATAATTGACCATAATCTGCTAAAAACTTGATTAAATTTTTCTCAAATACTATCTGGCTCAATATCATCATAATTATAAATAAACGAATGCTATATCTAGGTATACTACAAATAATCTGTTCTTTTTTTATGTATTTATAAGTTTGTATCATTAAAAATAATGCTATTAAAACTAGTACTGCAATTATAGGATATACTATTGGACCATACCATATTTGATGGATATTCATAAAAATTTGTTCACCATTTTTATCAATACCGATAGGATAAAACACTCTACCATAACTTAATTCTCTAGCAATCATAACAATATAAAAAATACCACATGCTAAATAAAACTTATTAATTTTATCTTTATTTAAATTTGCAGTTTTATATAACATATTTATAAAACCAATTCCTAATACAAATACTTCTAGATTTTCTAACAAATGATTTTCATAACTACATTCTACCGGTAAAATAAAAGCTTGAGGCAATAAAAAAACCATCAAACCAATTAAAACATAATATGTCTTATGCATATATTTATCTACACAAACCATCAATACCATCCTTTACAAAAATTTAAATTTATTTTCATCTAAAATTCATTTTTATAAAATATACTATAATTGAGATAGTAGAATATTTTTTATCTATAAACAATAATAAAGAAGTAAATTTTAAATAATTTACTTCTTTATTTTTTATTATTTTTCAAAACTAGATTTTTCTGGCAAAATTCTATCAAATGCCTGTTTTATTCTTTCTTTCATAGGTTCAAAATCCACATTATCATTGTCATTTATACATATCATAGGCATTGCTTGATTTTCTATAATTTTAAATAGTTCTTGATTTTGTTCTACTCCATTATAGATTTCATAAACCTTACCTTTTACATGTCTTCCTATTGGATAAAAATTTCCTCTAGTCAATTGCCAATAACGAATAAGCCAATTATCTAAATCTAATTTACTTCTAAACTTATGTGACGAAGTATCATCTAATGATTCATATTCTTTTTCCCAAATATCTTCATATTCACTTTTCAAAAAAGAAAAAGCTAAATGATTATTTGCAAATCCTTTAAATCTATGTTGCCCATAAAAGATTAAATTACGTAAAGCATTCCAACCATAAGCTAAATTTACCCATTTACTAAAATGCTTTTTCATCTGTTCCTTTTTATCAAAATGTCCATTTAAAATTGTTACACAATTTAATTTTATAAATGGCATCATATCTTCTTTAGTAGTTGTACTAATTGTACTAGTTATCGCAAAATCTGTCGGCAAACAATCTTTACCTGCAAAAAACAATTCTCTTTTTACTGGTCTTAATAAAAACATATCATCATTAAAATAAACAAATCTTTCTGCTAAACCGTTTATTCTATGCAAATTTAATTCAATAGGCTGGGAACTAAATGTAGGTAAATATTTTTGTGGTATAAAATCGCTATGTTTAGCAATATTTAATTTGGGATTATCTATATTTAACCATTTAGGCAAATGACCATAAGTTACAAAATGTATTTTGTTAACCCATGGTGCAAATTTTTCTACAGCTCTAAACCAATATTGCATATTATCCCAATCACGAAAACGCACATTACGATTATCTGCATTTTTATTGGGACTATACTTTGCTTTTTCTGCTTGCCATACTGGATCATTACCATCAACCCAAGTAACTACAAAGTCAATTGGATAATCTTTTTCTATCATAATAATCTACCTTCTATGCTTCATTTTATTTTCATTTTTTAACACTATAATAAAATTGGGTTTTTATACATTTTTAATAAATAACATTAATAAGAAATCATAAAGTATAAAATGATTTCTTATTAATATTATTTATTTTTCAAAACTAGATTTTTCAGGTAAAATTTTATCAAATGCTTGTTTTATTCTCTCCTTCATAGGTTCAAAATCTACATTCTCATTATCATTTATACATATCATTGGCATCAATTGATTTTCTATACTCTTAAATAAATCTTGATTTTGCTCTACGCCATTATAAATTTCATAAACCTTACCTTTTACATGTCTTCCTATAGGTTCAAAGTCACCTTTTGCTAATTGCCAATAACGCATAAGCCACTGATTTTCATCTGTTTTATTTCTAAATTTATGCTTGCAAGTTTCATCTAACTCATCAAATTCCTTGTCCCATAAATCTATAAAAGTTGTTTTTAAATATGAAAAAGCCAAATGATTATTTGCAAAACATTTAAAATGATGTTCTCCACTTAATATTAAATTTCTTAAACTATTCCAACCATACTCTAAATTTATCCATTTACTAAAATACTTTTTCATTTGTTCTTTTTTATCAAAATGAGTATTTAATATTACTATATTATTAAACTTAACATATTGTACTGTATCTTTTTTATCAGCAACACTCAAAGTACTAGCAATAGCAAAATCCGTTGGTAGGCAATCTTTACCTGCAAAAAATAATTCTCTTTTTACAGGTCTTATTAAAAACATATCATCATTAAAATAAACAAATCTTTCAGCTAAACCCTCTATCCTATGTAAATTCAATTCAATAGAATGTGAACTAAATGTAGGTAAATATTCTTTTGGTATAAAATCACTATGTTTAACAATATTTAACTTTGGATTATCTGTATTTAACCATTTGGGCAAATGACCATAGGTTACAAAATGTATTTTGTTAACCCATGGTGCAAATTTTTCTACAGCTCTAAACCAATATTGCATATTATCCCAATCACGAAAACGCACATTGCGATTATCTGCATTTTTACTGGGACTATACTTTGCTTTTTCTGCTTGCCATACTGGGTCGTTGCCATCAACCCAAGTAACAACAAAGTCAATTGGATAATTTTCACTCATCTTTTAACAACTCGCTTTGTCTTAATTTTTCTATGACTTGATTTGGTTTTATACTTGCTAAGCAATCTATATTTTTAGCACAAGTACGCTTCCAACAACCATCACATTCATGACCTGCTAAAATCACATTTTCACTTTGTCTATATGGACCATTTCTATTAGGATCTGTTGGCCCCATAAGCATAATTGCAGGAATATTTAATGCAGCCGCCAAATGAAGGTTTCCTGTATCTCCTCCTACAACAGCCTTTGATAATTTAATAAGTCTAGCCGTTTGCATCAAACTCGTTTTTCCCACAAAATTTACAATATTATTTTCTCTAGCTAATTTAATAATAGCTTGTGATTTTTGTTCATCATCTTTTCCAAAACCAATTAAGACTACTTTTAGCTTATATTCTGCTAATAAATCACTTAATTTAGCAAAATTTTCCACAGACCAACATTTATTTATCCAATTAGTGCCCACTGCAAAAATTATAAATTTTTGATTTAATATATTCTCTTTAATCAATAAATTATCTACAAAATCAATTTCCTCTTGTGTATTAACTAAAGGAAATACTATATTTTCTGTATCACAATCTAAACATTTAACAGTATCTAAATATCTATCTACAATATGACCATTTTTATTATTGCCTACTATACGTTTACTGATTAAATTGCTACCTTCACGCATATCTACATAACCTATTTTTTTCTTTGCCTTGGCAGCAAATACTACAGCTGCTGACTTAAATAAACCTTGTAAATCTATAGATATATCATATTTTCTTTTTTGCAATAACTTAGCAAATGGTCGATAATTTTCTTTAAAACCATTCCATGATTTAAATGCTTTTTTATGAAAAATAATTATTTCATCTACATATGGATTGTGTTTCACCAATTCATATGCTGTAGGTTCCACAACCCATGTAATATGCGCATTAGGATATCGTTTTTTCAAAACATATGCTACAGGTAATGCATGAATTACATCTCCTATTGCACTTAATTTTACAATTAAAATATTCATAAAAACCTCATCAAATTCTTATCAAATATTATATATTTTCCATTCTTTGATTTTACCAATATTTTACAAAATAGTAAATACTTATTTACTATTTTATCTAAATAAAAACTACATCTCTAAAATATATACCTTAAAGATGTAGTTTTTTATTTATCAATATATCTCTAAAATTCTCTGTATGATATTTGTAGTAGAACAACCCTCTACTACTTTTATAAATTTTATCTTACCACCATATTTTTTTACTGTTGCTGTTTCTGGAAGAGATTCTTCTGTATAATCTCCACCTTTTACATAGATATCTGGTTTTACTTTACTGATTAATTTATCAGCTGTTGTTTCATCAAAAATAACTACATAATCTACAGCTTTTAAACTATCTATAACCTCTGCTCGCTCTTTTTGCGGAACAATTGGTCTTTTGTCTGATTTATACTGCTTTACAGACTGATCACTATTTAACCCTAAAATTAAATAATCTGCTAATTTACTAGCTTCATTTAAATAACGAACATGACCTGCATGTATTAAATCAAAAGTGCCATTAGTAAGTGCTATAGTTTTATTACCCTTACGCAAGATTTCACAAAACTTTTCAATATCTTGTATATCTATAATCATCACTAAAATCCTATCTGTAATTATTATTTTTTCAATACAGCAATTAATTCCTCATCAGAAACTGTAGCTGTTCCCATTTTACGTACAGCAATACCAGAAGCAAAATTAGAAAGTTCAGCTGCTTGACTTGGCATAGCACCTGTAGCTAATGCTGTAATAAAGGTAGCAACACATGTATCGCCTGCTCCTGATACATCAAATACTTCTGATTTATCAGATACTGGGATATTATGCACATCTCCATTTGCTTCAAATAAAGTCATACCTTTTTCGCCACGTGTAACTAAAATTCCCTTTGCTTGCATTTTTACTAAAAATTCCTGTGCCGCTTTATATAAGCTATCTTCATTATCTATTTTATAGCCTACAGCACTAGCTAATTCTGCATCATTTTGTTTTACATAATCAGTACCTACAAAATTGAAAATAGCATATCGAGAATCTATTATTGATGGTATATCATATTCTTTACTTAAAGATAAAATTAAATCACGAATTTTAGGTGTAATTGTTCCACTGCCATAATCGCTCATTACTACACCTTGCATCTGTGGCATGACCATTTGAATGTAATTCATCAATTCTTTTTCATATACTTCACTGATAGCTTCATTACATTCTCTATCAATACGTACTACCTGTTGACTTACTGTAGCTCTGCCACCTGCAATAACACGTGTCTTAGTAATAGTTTTGCGATTTTGATCACAAAACATACCTTCAGTATTTACATTATTTTCTTCTAATATTTGCTTTAAATTTAAAGCACCTTTATCTTCGCCTAAAATACCTACAGCAAAAGCCTTTCCGCCTAATGTAGCTACATTATTAACTACATTAGCAGCACCGCCAGCCACTGTTTTTTCTTCTGACTCTATCAATACTAAAACTGGCGCTTCACGAGAAATACGAGAAATATCACCTTTTAAATATATATCAGCAATCATATCACCAATAATTAAAATGCGTTTTCCCTTAAATTTTTCTACAAAATCAATCAATTCCGGCTTCATAAATTCACCTTTTTTCTCTATATATTAGAAATTCAAGAAATTAAAATGTAAACTCCATTTATCTTTTTTCTGTTCATATTTTAATTCAGTTTCTACACAATGCCAATCATGATACCAATAATAATCTAAATCTCTTAAACGAAGCTGATCTGACGCATCATATCCTGTTGCTACAACAAAGCGATTTTTATCATCAATAGTATAACTTAGACCTGCGGATACTTTTTTGGAATAATCTTCCAATCCATACTGGAATAAAGTATTTTCTGCACTAACTCTTGAATAATGATATCCTGTATAAGCTACTAATCTATCAGTTAATTCACCAAGTAAAGTCACATCATAATACAAACTATTATAATTGCTATCATCATAATCTTCATAAACTAAGCGATAACCTATGCTTGGAAATAATCTAAATTTACCTTCTGTATCTAAATTTATAGGATCATGATGAAGAGATAAATTATGTTCACGATGCCAACTTTTAATATTATTTTCTTCCCATAAACCATATTCATTATACAAATTAAAACTAAGTGGTGTATCACCTATTCTACTGCCATAATTATATATATATGCTATATTCTTTTCTAACCAACGATCATCATCATCTTCATATTTACCATTTTCTACTTTAAAAGTACTACCTGCATTATTCCAAGCTACACCATAAATATTTCTCATATCATGCTTAGTAGTATATTTTAAATCAGCATAAGCTTTTACATTATCCATCAGTGGTGCATCTAATTTATAACCGATAGATAAACCATCATCATCATTTATACGAATGCGCAATGGTATCCATTGATTATTTCCATCGCTATTAGCACCTATTTTAGTACTATATTCATCTGTTTGATAAATAACTTGTCCTTTGATCAAAAATTTCGCATTATATGCTACCATATGATCATCAGGATAAATTTCAATTTTATCAGCAGTCAAACAGTAATCTGGTTTTTTCGCAGGACAACGTGTCATAGTGCCATTGTAAATTATATAGTAATCAGGATAAAATTCTACTTGTTCCCCTGAAATATATCTATTATCTACACGACCTTTTACATTATTCATTACACCAGTTTTTTCATTATAATTATATTTTGTTTTCTCACTGTTGATATCAAGTGTTGGATTAGCTACCTGCATAACATGAGCATGAACAGGTATATCCACATCACCTGTATTTAAATTACCATTTGCATCTTCAGTAGTCATGCGTGAATAATTCTGAGTGATTTTTACATTGCCCTTACCATATACTTCACCTGTTACTGAATCATACATAATATCATTGCCCTCAAAAATAATTGGTGCTTCTTGAGGATTTTGTATAACAATGCCTTCTTTTTCATATTGAGCATCTAATTCTGCTTTAAATTCATTAATAGCTTTATTTTTTTCTTTATCTCTAGCTTCACGACGTTGGTCTTCAACATAATTTAAGATTTCAACATCAGTATCTGAAGCTAATACTGGCTGATTATATGTACATAAAGATAATGCACTTAATGATATCGCCCACAATATTTTTTTCTCTATTTTCATTAAAATATTCACCTATCTTAAAATAAATTTAACTAAATATACTTAAATTATTATACCATGATAATATCCTCTTTGCCGAATTACTTTTCGCTAAAATCTAAAAGGACTCTACATTTATTGTAGAGTCCTTTTTATTTATCTATTATATTTTTCTACTAAGGAACACAAATGCATTGCTTTTTCGTCTGTCAATGCATCTTTTTGCATACGCCAGCCCCAGTTAGTGCCTACTGTACCAGGTAAATTCATTCTAGCATTACTATCCAACTTCAAAACATCTTGCATTGGCAATATCGCCATCTTAGAAGCACTAGCATATGCTAATTTTACCAATTCATCTAATAAAGCCTCATTATCATCAACTTTAACTTCTAATAAATCTGCTAAAACTGCTTTATCCTGTGGAGATATATCCTCTTTAAGCCAGCCTAAAGTTGTATTATTATCATGAGTGCCTGTATAGACAATGCTATTTTTCGGACTGATAAAGTTTAATTTATGATATTTATTTGCATATAATTCAAATTGCAAAACTTTCATGCCTGGGAAATTACAACTATTTTTTAAAGCTTCGACTTCTGGAGTGATTACACCTAAATCTTCAGCAATAATTGGCACATCACCTAGATATTCTTTGATTTTATCAAATAAATCTTTGCCTGGACCTTTAACCCATTTACCAACACGAGCATTTGTAGCCATGCCAGATACTTCCCAATAAGCTTCAAAACCACGGAAATGGTCAATGCGAATTATATCTACTAAATTCAACAATGTAGCTATGCGTTTACGCCACCAACTATAGTCATCTCTTTGCATTACCTTCCAGAGATAATGTGGATTGCCCCAAAGTTGACCATCTTCACTGAAATAATCTGGTGGCACTCCTGCTGCTGTCTTTAAGGTGCCATCAGCATTCAAATTAAATAAATCTTGATGTACCCATACATCAGCACTATCATGCGATGGGAAAATTGGAACATCACCGACTATTTGTATGCCTTTTTCGTTTGCATAAGCATGTAAATCTTGCCACTGTTTAAAGAAAATATATTGTTTAAACTTAGCATAAGCAATATCTTGTGCCAAAGAAATTCTGCAAGACTCTAAAGCTTGAGGTTTACGCAATTTTATGTCTAAATTCCATTCATACCATGGTAAGTTTTTATAATATTTCTTTAATGCCATGAATAATGCATAATCTTCAAGCCAATAACTTTGTTGTTGACAAAAAGCTGTATAGTCTGCATCTGCTACAAAATTAGCAAAAGCTTTTGTTAAGATTTTTTCTTTATAAGCTTCTACTTTTACAAAATCTACTTTATCAACATCAGCTTTATAATCTAAAATAATATCTTTAGCTTCCAATAAATTAATTTCCACCAATTTTTCAGGTGAAATAAGCATAGTATTGCCAGCAAAAGCAGATGGAGATTGATATGGAGATGCTCCATATCCCACTGGATTTAATGGCAGAACTTGCCAAATCTTTTGTTTAGCTTTTACTAACCAATCCACAAAATTATAAACTTCTTTTCCTAAATCACCAATACCATAATCAGATGGAAGTGATGTTGGATGCATGATAATACCAGCTTTTCTAGCATATTCTATATTTTCTTTTTCCTGTTCAAATACTAGAGCTGTGAGCGGTTCAATTTCTATCTTAGCTTTATTATCTATGATTTCCACATCAGGATACATATTAGTTATTTCATGTAATTTACGCTGACAAAAACCATGAACATCAATTTCTATCGTCATAGTCTTTTCTTGATGACGATTTAACACCACTAAAATGCAATCATCATCCATTTTTTGTCCAAATCTATCTTTGCCTAATTTTGTAGTTCTCATATAAGCTAAGACATCATCTTGAGCATATACTGGTATATACCAACCAGTTTGCAATACTTGTCGATGATTGCGCAGTGCTATCATACGTGTAAAGAAATGACGTAAATTATTATCCGCTTCATCCCATTTATAGCTTGCTCTATTATGTGGGTCGCGATATCCCTGCATACCGATTTCATCGCCATAATAAATTGATGGTACCCCCGGCAATGTCATCTGCCAAATAACAGCTAATTTCAAACGAGCAATAGCTAAACGTAAATGAGCATCATCTAATTTGAATTTTGCCTGTACGCTAGCTGGCACATTTTCTACACTTGGAGCTTCGCCTAATATAGTCAAAATACGTTCTACATCATGACTACCTAATAAGTTCATCATAGCATAGAGATTTTCTTCAGGATAATTTTCATGCTGATTTAAAATACTTACTTCTGTTTCTTGAGCTGATTTATTTTTCAAAATAAAATCTAAAATAATTCTGCGCAATGGATAATTCATCGCACTATCCATTTCATAGCCACAAAGATATTCACGATGAACATTGTACGCTATTTTATTTGAAGCATCTTCCCATACTTCACCGATGATAACTGCATCTTTATCTAATTTCTTCAATTTTTGATAAAAACAACGTGTAAATTTCTGTGGCAATTCATCAATTACATCTAAACGCCAACCACTTATGCCTTTATCCATCCAAAAATTCATTACACTATCTTCACTGCGAATGATAAAATCCATATATGATGGTGTTGTTTCCTTTGTGTTTGGCATACTTGTAAAGCCCCACCAACAATCATATTTACAAGGATATTCCTTGAAATCATACCATTCATAATATGGAGACTCTTTGGATTGATATGCACCTACACTGTCAAAATTGCCAAAGCGATTGAAGTATATACTATCACTGCCAGTATGACTAAATACCCCATCTAAGATGATGCGAATTCCCATCTCTTTAGCTTGACTACAAAGCTGTGCAAATTCTTCATTAGTACCAAACATTGGGTCTACTTGATGATAATCTGCCGTATCATAATGATGATTAGCACGTGATTTAAAAATAGGATTAAAATAAATCACAGATATTCCCAAATCTTTTAAATAAGATAATTTCTCTTTTATACCTTGGATATTTCCGCCAAAATAATCATAAGTGATTACATTTTTAGTATCTGGGTCTAAATAATACATTGGTGGTTCATTCCAATCACAATGAAGCACCGCATGTTTTTTCTGTGGAATATTATTGCCACTACGATAAAATCTATCAGGGAAAATCTGATACATAACGGCTTTTTTAAACCAATCTGGCGTTTTTACATCTTTTTTAAATACTGTAATCTGATAAGATGGTGGCACCTCTAATGCTTCTTGACCAATACCACCCATTTGCGCCTTATTATTGCCATAATATAATAATTTACCATCAGCTAATTCAATTATAAAATAATACCAAACAAGACAACCATCTTCAGGCATATCTAAATCAATAAAATAATGTTTTTCATCCCATGAAGATTTTTTTAAATTATAATATATTGAACCACAAGTTTCTTGCCATGTATGTAAACGCACCAAAGAAACTTTATCTTTTAAATCAACATCAATTGCCAATCTCACAAAAGATTGTGTCGGCACTGCCCCTATAGGACTGCGATAATATAGATTTTGCGAATCATGAAAAATCATTTATATTATCCCTCCCCTGATTAAAACTTTAATTAAAACTTCAATCATCTATAAAATAATTATCGCTTAATACAGACCTTATTTTGTTGAGTAAGCAAAATTTTATAAAAGTCGTATTAAGCGATAAAATTTTTATTTTAAACTAATTATTAAGCCTTTAAGCTATTATACAATTCTTTATATTGTTTAGCTGATTCTTCCCAGCTGTAATCAGCAGTCATAGCATTTTCTACAAGATGAATATGTTTTCTATCATCAGCAATACCATCTATTGCACGTTTGATGGAGAATAATAATTCATGTGCATTGTAGTTATTAAAGCTAAAGCCATTACCAGTTTGAGTGTAATTGTTATATGCTTCAACAGTATCTTTTAAACCACCTGTAGCACGTACAATTGGCACAGTACCATAACGGAGAGCGATAAGCTGACCAATACCGCATGGTTCATATTGAGATGGCATCAAGAATAAATCACTTGCAGCATAAATTTGATGTGCTAATTCATTATTAAAGAAGATATTAGCAGATACTTTTTTCGGATAGCGCCATACAAGACCTTTGAACCAGTCTTCATATTGTCTATCGCCTGTACCTAAGATTACAAATTGTACATTTTCATATTCAAGTAATTCGTCTAAGATACGTGTAACTAAATCAAGACCTTTAGCTTCAACTAAACGAGTTACCATACCAATCATTGGAATTTTGCGATTTACTGGTAAGCCCAATTTTTTCTGAAGTTGTTCTTTATTATCACCTTTGATAGCAATTGCATTATGTACATCAAAGTTTTTAAAGATGTACTTATCAGTTTCTGGATTATAATCTTCATAATCAAGACCATTGATAATACCAGATAAATCTGCATCACGTTTTTGAAGCATACCTTCAAGACCTTCACCATAATAAGGATCCTGAATTTCTTTAGCATAACTGCGACTTACAGTAGTAACTTTGTCAGAATATACGATAGCACCTTTCATGAAGTTGATATCATCGAAGTATTCCAAATCACCATTGTTGAAGTATTTCCAATCAAGACCTAAAACATCTGGTAAATATCCTTTCCAGAAACGACCTTGATATTTCAAATTGTGAATAGTATATACTGTTTTAATCTTGTTATAGCGTACATCTTCATTATGTTCGAGTTTTAAATAAACGCTAATTAAACCAGTTTGCCAATCATTCATATGAATAATATCTGGCCAGAAATCAATATGAGGAAGCATTTCAAGAACAGCTCTGCAGAAGAAAGTAAATCTTTCTACATCATCTGGATAACCATAATATCCTTCACGATAGAAATATTCCTGATTATCAATGAAATAAAATGGTACATCTTTATAATCGTATCTATCAATACCTAGATATTTTTTACGCCAGGAAACATTGATTTCACCATCATAAATATGTTCCATATTATTGCGATATTCTTCTTTTATACCACTGTATTTTGGTATAACAACACGAACATCTACACCTTTTTGTTTTAATTCTTTAGGTAAAGAACCCGCTACATCTGCAAGACCGCCTGTTTTTACAAAAGGCACAGCTTCTGAGGCTACATATAAAACTTTTAACACTATAACACGACCTTCCTCTATGATTGTATATATAGCCCATATAATAAAAATTATATGGGCTATAACTTAAATTATTTCAAGGCATAAGCTTTAGCATTTTGACGTTGTTTTGATCTATTACCATTAAGTTTTACCTTTTCTGGTTTTTCAGCTTCAATTACTGTCTGTTTTTTAGCTTCAACAGGACGCAATTTCAATCTGAAATATACTGTACCAAGTGGTGGTAAAGTAATTTGAATAGATTGATTTAAATTATGCCAGAATACATCTTCTGATTTAAAGTCACCTTCATTTAATACATTAGAACCACCATATTCTTCTTTATCTGTATTAAATACTTCTTGATAAATACCTTTTTCAGGTACACCAATACGGTAACCATGACGCACTTCTGGAGTGAAGTTACATACTACAATGATGAAATCATCTTGGTCTTCAGCATAACGAATAAAGGAAATAACGCTATTTTCATTATCGTTACAATCAATCCAGCGGAAACCACGCCAATCAAAGTCTACTTGCCATAAAGCTTTATGTTCACAATAGAATTTATTCAATTCTTTAGAGAATCTCTGCATTTTTGTATGCATTGGATACAATTCAGCTAAATGCCAATCAAGACTATCGTCATATTTCCATTCGATAAATTGACCAAATTCGCCACCCATGAATAATAATTTTTTACCAGGGTGAGTCATCCAATAACCAAAGAAGGAACGAAGACCAGCGAATTTACGCCAATAATCGCCTGGCATCTTTTCAATTAAAGAGCATTTACCATGAACTACTTCATCATGAGATAATGGCAATACAAAGTTTTCAGAGAAAGCATACATCAAGGAGAATGTAATTTTATCATGATTCCATTTACGATAAATAGGATCAAGGCTCATATATTTGAGCATATCATTCATCCAGCCCATATTCCATTTATAGTTAAAGCCCATACCGCCCATATAAGTTGGACGAGAAATCATAGGCCATGATGTAGATTCTTCTGCCATCATTAAAGCATTAGGATGATATTTGAAAATCGCTTCATTTAGATTTTTAATCAATTCCATAGCTTCAAGGTTACCAGTGTCACCATATTTATTAGGTTCCCACTGACCTTCTTCACGACCGTAGTTTAGATACAACATATTAGCTACAGCATCAATTCTAAGCCCATCAATATGATATTCATTTAACCAAAATAGAGCATTAGAAATTAAGAAGCTATGCACTTCACGACGACCATAGTCGAAGTTAGTTGTACCCCATTGCCAATTTTCACGGCGTTTTTCATTATCGGATTCATATAAAGTTTCACCATCAAAACGGCGAAGACCATGAGCATCGTTACAGAAATGTCCTGGAACCCAGTCCATGATTACAGCAATACCATTTTGATGAGCTAAATCTACTAAATACATGAAGTCTTTTGGTTCACCATAACGACTAGTTACTGCATAATAACCAGTTGCTTGATAACCCCAAGAACCATCAAATGGATGTTCACAAAGTGGCATAAACTCAATATGAGTATAATTCATTTCTTTAACATAAGAGATGAGCTGTTTTGCTGCTTCTCTATAAGTTAAATAATTACCTTCAGCATCACGACGCCAAGAGCCTAAATGCACTTCATAGATGAGCATAGGTTTATCATAAGAAGCTTCTTGTTGCTGTTTTTTCTGCCATTTTTCATCATGCCATTCATAACCGCGTAAATCATAAACGCGAGAAGCTGTTTTTGGTTTCTTTTCAGCATAAAAAGCATAAGGGTCTGCTTTTAAGAAACGTTCTCCACCATTGAATGGCTCTATAGAATATTTATAAATTTCACCTTGCTGTAAATTAGGAATAAAAGTCACCCAAATTTCACCATCAGAAATTCTCTGCATTGGGTTTTCATTGTAATCCCAATTATTAAAATCTCCTACTACACTTATGGCTTTAGCATGAGGTGCCCAAACAGCAAAGCGTACGCCTTCTACTCCATCTTCTACTACAAAATGAGCTCCTAACATTTGATACGCATAGAAATTTGTACCTTGATGATACAAATACAAATCAAAATCTTTTAATGCGGATACTTCCATATTTTTAGTTCTCCTTTGGAGTCATTTATTTTAATAAGTTAATAGGTTCTACATTCCAGATATCTTTTGCATATTCGCTGATAGTTCTATCACTAGAGAAGATACCAGAATGTGCAATATTGATTAAGCTGGATTTTAACCAACCATAGCGGTCAAGATATTTACCTCTAATTTTTACATGAGCATCAATATAAGAATTGAAGTCTTTGAATACGAAATATTCATCATTACTATTGAATAAATAGTTGTGTAAGTCATGGAAGTCACCATTGCCTACGAATGGACCAGTCAATAATTCATCAACTACATTATGAATTGCTGGGTTTGTATTATATTCAGTCCATGCAGAATATAATCCATTTTTATAGTATTCCATTACTTCATTTTCTTTTAAGCCGAAGATAACACAATTATCTTCTCCAACTGCATCGCAGATTTCCACGTTAGCACCATCTAAAGTACCAAGTGTGATAGCACCGTTCATCATGAATTTCATGTTAGATGTACCGGAAGCTTCTTTACCTGCAAGAGAAATCTGTTCACTAACATCAGCTGCTGGGAATAATTTTTCTGCTAAAGTAACACCATAGTTTTCTAAGAATACTACATGTAAACAATCGTTTACATCTTTATCATTATTAACAATATTAGCTACATTGTTGATTAAACGAATTGTTTCTTTAGCGATATGGTAACCAGGAGCTGCTTTACCTGCAAACATATAAGTACGAGGTAACATTTCAGATTTGATAGATGGATTTGCTTTAATCAAATTATAAATATGCATTACATGTAAAATATTCATAATTTGACGTTTATAAGAATGAATACGTTTAACTTGAATGTCATATAAGGAATTAGGATCAATATTAAAGCCACTACGACGTTTGATATGACCAGCTAAATAAATTTTATGTTCTTTTTTAACTTCTGCTAATTTATCAAGGAATGCTGTATCATCTTTATAGTCTAATAAATCGATAAGACGAGATGGGTCTTTACGCCATTTATCAGAAATAGCTTCATCTATTAAGCTAGAAAGCTGTGGATTTGCAGCAATGAGCCAACGACGATGTGTAATACCATTAGTTTTATTATTGAATTTACCTGGGTAAATTTCATCAAAATCACGCATAGTATGTGCTTTTAAAATATCGCTATGAATTTTAGCAACACCATTTACACTGTGGCTACCAACAACAGAAAGACGAGCCATATGAACTACGCCATCTTGAATGATAGATACTCTGCGTACACGGTCTTCATCATTTGGATATTTTTTGCGAATATCTTCTAAGAAGCGTGCATTGATTTCTTCTACAATCATGTAGATACGTGGTACAAGATTTTTAAACATATCAATTGGCCAAGTTTCTAATGCTTCTGGCATAATTGTATGATTAGTATATGCTACTGTATTTTTAGTGATATCCCAAGCAGTATCCCAATCCATACCTTCTTGGTCAATGAGTACACGCATAAGTTCAGGAATTGCCATTGCTGGATGAGTATCATTGATATGAATAGCAATTTTTTTCGCGAAATCTTTTAAATCGCCTTTACGGCGTTTATAATGACGAACAATACTTTGAACACCAGCAGATACAAAGAAATATTCTTGAGTCAAACGAAGCATTTTACCTTCATAAGAGCTATCTTCTGGATACAAGCAAGAAGTGATTGCTTGTACACGATAAGATTGACGCAATCTTTCTTGTAACTGTTCTCTAGTACCTGATAAAGAAGCAAAATCTTGAGGAACTTCAGCATTCCAAAGACGAAGAGTATTTACTACATTATTGTGGTAACCTACGATTGGCACATCATAAGGAACAGCTGCAACTGTATTATATCCTTCATGAACTAATTTTAAAGAACCATCTTCTTGTTGAGCCATATAAGCATTACCGCCAAAATGAACATCAACTTCTTTATCAGCTTTGCGATATTCCCAAGCGAAACCATTTTTAAGCCAATTATCAGGAATTTCAACTTGTTGATTATCTATTATTTTTTGTTCAAACAGACCATATTGATAACGGATAGTACAACCATGACCTGGAAGGCCTAAGGAAGCCATAGAATCAATAAAGCAAGCAGCAAGACGGCCAAGACCACCATTACCTAAACCTGCATCTGGTTCCTGTTTAAAGAGTTCTGTAATATCAATATTCAAGTCTTTCAAGGCTTCTTTACAGATTTCTTTCATATCAAGATTGATCAAGTTTGTATTTAATAGACGACCTAATAAGAATTCAATGGAAAAATAATATACTTCTTTGCATTGATTTTCTTCATAGTATTTATTAGTCATAATCCAGTTTTCACTGATGTACTGACGAACTGTTCTAACTAAAGTCTGATATAATTCTTCTTTAGTTAATTCATTCCAATCTTTACCAAATAACATATTTGCTGTTTTTAAGAAATTTTTCTGTAATGAAGCTCTCTCTTCAATTTGCTTATTGATTATTCCTACACTCACTATTACTTCCCCCTATAAGTTTTTACCTTAATCGCACTACCCTGAAATAAAAACTCTATATTTCTAAAAAAACCAAAACCTATATATTAATATTTTATATTATATAATTTATATTATATATATTTATAAATACAGTAATTATCTCATAAAGTCAACTTTAGAGATAATTACTATATTTTTTAACCTATATTATTTTAATATCTTATCTTTTGTTAATCAAATAACTGTATTTTTTTCAATGATCAATGGATAATTTTCAGCACCTTTTAACCATTTACCATCGGATACTACTACATTTTTATCGCAAATTACATTTTCTACTAGAGCATCATCTTGTAATTCACAGTTCTGCATGATTACGCTATTTTTAACTTGAACGCCTTTTCCGATTTTAACACCACGGAATAAGATACTGTTTTCTACAGAACCTTCAATTACGCAACCATTTGCAACTAGAGAATTATTAACTTTTGCTTGTTTTTTGTACTGTACAGGAGCTTCATCACGAACTCTTGTATAGATTGGATTATAACCCATGAATAATTCTTCCCAAATTTCTGGTTCTAACAAGTCCATATTAGTTTTGAAATAGGAAATTGTAGAGCAGATTTCAGATACATAACCTTCATGTTGGAAGCCATAGATATTTAAATTATCCTGATGACGTAAAATACCATCAATCAAGAAATCATAGCCACCACGTTCATATGCTGTAGATATAATTTCCATGAATTTTTTACGGGACATTAAATAAATACCCATAAATACTTTGGAATTTTCATAAACAGCTGGACGGTTAGCAATTTCTGTAACAAGACCATTTTCACCAGTCTGTAAAATAGTTGCATTGTCTGGACGTTCTTTATTTTCAATATGGTAAACCATAGTGATATCAGCACCAGTATTCTGATGGAAACGAAGAGCTGTAGTAAAGTCTATATTATAAACAAAACGGCTGTTGCAGATTAATACATATTCTTGTTCAGACTGTCTGATAAAGCTCATATGTCTATAGAAAGACTGTAAGTTACCATTACGGCTATCTTTATCCATTTTTATAGCTGGTAAATAGAATAAACCATCATGACGACGTGCTAAATCCCAGTCTTTACCAGAACGAAGATGGTCTAAGATAGAACGAGATTTTGCTGGCATCATCATACCAATTTTTGTAATACCAGAGTTAACCATGCTAGATAAAGCAAAGTCTAATAAACGATAACGACCTGCAAAAGGTAATGTTGCAACAGGTCTTTTTGTTGTAAGTGTTCTTATTTGTTTATCGTCTTCATATAAATCCATTATTCCGAGAACATTTTTCATAATTATATCCCTCTCTTATTTTATCCCACATTTACATTTTCAGTTGCATCGGAAACAACCATTGGTCGTACAGTTTCACCTTCAGGAATTACTACAATAGTACCATCGTCACTACCTACTTGAGCAGTTGCTTCAATTTTGCTATTTTGAGCTACAATAGCTTTTTCAACAACAGCATCTGCTTCGATTTTTGCAAATGGCATAATTACAGAATTGCTTACTTTTGCACCTTTAGCAATGCGTACACCTGGGAATATAACAGAATTTTTTACTTCACCGCAAATCATAGAACCTTCGCTTACAAGAGAATTTTTAATTTTAGCTTTTGGTCCTACATAATGAGGTGGCATAGCCATATCCACGGAATAAATTTTCCATTTACCATTCATTTCAAATGGTTGTTTTTCTTTTAATAAATCCATGTTTGCTTCCCAAAGGCTATCGATTGTTCCTACATCTTTCCAATAACCTTCAAATGCATAGGAATATAATCTAGCTTGGTCAGCTAACATTTTTGGAATAATATTTTTACCAAAGTCATGACTAGAAGTTTCATCTTTAGCATCATTTTCTAAGTATTCACGTAAGAAATTCCAGCTAAAGATATAAATACCCATAGAAGCTAAATTGCTTTCTGGTTTAGCAGGTTTTTCGGCAAATTTAGTAATACGACCTTCTTTATCTGTGCTCATAATACCAAAACGAGAAGCTTCTTTCATTGGAACTTTAATTACACCAATTGTAGCTTCTGCTTTATTCATTTTATGTGCTTCAATCATTTTAGCATAATCCATTGTATAAATATGGTCACCAGATAAGATTAAAACATAGTCTGGATTAGCTTTATTGATAAAATTAATATTTTGGTAAATTGCATCTGCTGTGCCTTTGTACCAATCTGCACCTTTTTCTCTAGCATATGGAGGTAAAATATATACACCACCATTTTTGCGGTCAAGATTCCATGCTTCACCAGTACCTAAGTATGTATGCAATTCTAGTGGACGATATTGAGTAAGTACACCTACTGTTTCAATGCCAGAATTTGCACAGTTACTCAATGGAAAGTCGATGATACGATATTTTCCACCAAATGGCACAGCTGGTTTAGCTATATTTTTAGTTAAAGCTCCTAATCTACTCCCTTGACCACCAGCCAATATCATGGCTAAGCATTCTGTTTTTCTCATAATATAAAACCTCCTGAAAAAAATAAACATAGTCTACACATCTTGTCAATTTAGACAAAAATGCAGGAATTAATCTATAAAAACTATTAAAATTTACACAAACATAACATATTACTTATAAAAACTTAACAATCTTAACAATTGTCGTACATTTTATAAAATTTAGATTAAATAAATTTACACTTCCTTTCTATTTATAAAACTTCTCAAATAAATAAAATTCGTTACATTTTCATTTGACAATATTACAATTCTATATAAATTTTGTAAATCCTTCTTTTTTTTTAAAATTTTTTAAAAAAATAATAAAAAAAGCAGGACATTAAATTTGTCCTGCTAAAATCAACCCTTTTTTATATTTGCTTATCGCGGAAATTTGTAAACCAAATTTTTTAATCAATTCATCTTTTAAAGATAATAAATCTTCAATTTTTCCTTGTTTTAATTCAATTTCAACTTCACAAATAGGAGCTTTATTTTCTCTTCCTTGAACAAAACCAAGATCTAAAGCCACTTCTAGCTTAGAGTCCAGCCATGTTAGCTCTATACACTCACGCACAAAATCTGTTATTACTATCGGTAAAAATTTTTTATCCTTTGTAGTTTTAATCAAAGACCAAATGTCTTTATCTTCAGCAAATACATTTATATCTGGTGTCAACTTTGTTACTTTTTTATTAATTTCCACGCGTTCAAACAGACCATCACTGTTTACTTTTCCCGATTTGTACGTTGCTACGATACAATCATTTTCACAGCGTACACGATAAGCGATTTTATGTTTTTGATAGAAATTATCTTCCGTATCATAATAAATAGCCTTCATATCTATACGTTGCCATGATTGATCTTTATTTTCTTGCAAAAATCCACGTATATTTTCTATTTGGGCTTCATCTTTTATTTCCATTTTTACTTCTATTTCTTGATTATTCATGGATTTCCCAACAACCTTTCTCTTTCAATCTCAAAATAGCCTGATGTTTTGCTATTAAACTACTGCGATGAGCAATGCTGATAATTTTTGTATTTGGCAAATGAATTTTCAACATATCATATAAATTGCCCTCTAAATCTTCATCAAGTGCTGATGTCGCTTCATCTAAAAATACAAATTCTGGTCTATATAATAGAATTCGCGCAAAAGCTATTCTTTGTTGTTCACCTAAAGATAAAATTCTACTCCAATCATCAACAATATCCAATTTATCTGCTAAATTTTCTAACTTACAAGCTATGAGTATTTCTTTTATTTCTTCATCACTATATTTTTCACTGATTACTTCTTCAACTACAGGATAAGAAATTGCCTGTCTTAAGCTACCAAGTGGCAAATATGGTCTTTGTGGTAAAAATAAAAATTCTTCTTCTTTTGGCAAATAAACATTACCTTTTGCATAAGGCCAAAGACCTGCAAGTGTTCTTAAAAGAGTTGATTTACCCACACCAGAAGCACCCATGATCAATAAAGATTGATATTTCATCAAATCAATTGTACAATCCTTGATTAAAACATCTTTATTTTTATTAGGAAGGAAAACATCTACATTTTCTATACCGACTTTAATATTAGAAGCATTATCTATGATTAAATCAGATTTCAAATCTAAAGCTTCACTAACATGACGATTAAAACCATCTAAACGGCGGACTACAGAGCACCACTGTGCTATAGTTGTATAAGCATCTACAAAATATGACATTGCTCCTTGAACCTGTCCAAAAGCATTTGATACTTGCATAATCCAGCCCACTTGTACCTCTTTAGCAAACCAACGCGGTGCAGCCAATAATAATGGAATGATAATCGCCAATTGACCATAACCAGCTGTAAAGCCATTTAAGATTTTTTGACGAGTCATAATATCGCGGAAATTGCCAATTACAATCTTAAATCTAGTCAAGAAATTTTCTAATTCTGGTTTTTCACCACGATAAAAAGCAATCGACTCTGTATTTTCTCTTACACGCATCATCGCAAAACGGAAATCAGCTTCATATTTTTGCTGTTCATAATTTAAATTGATAAGTGCCTTACCCACCTTATGAGTGAGATACGTACCAACAATAGAATATACCAAAGATAACCAAACCATATAGCCATAGATAGTAAATTCATAACTGCCAATAGGCACAGTGATAATTCCTGATAAATTCCATAAAATTACAGTAAACGCCACCAAAGTTATCAATTGACGCACAAGACCAATCGTCAAAGATAAAGTCAACGCTACAAATTGATTAATATCCTCAGAAATACGCTGATCTGGGTTATCCATATCTTTTCCCATCAATTTCAACTTATAATAAGCTCTATTTTCCATCCATCTAACTAAATATTTATCAGTGAGCCATTCACGCCATTTTATCTGCAATAATTGTTGTAAATACACAGAATAAACGCCAATAGCTATATAAATAGCGGCAATCAAGGAAAATTTGCCTACTAAATACCAAAAACTATCAAATTCATAGGCTTGCAAAACATCCCAAAATTCTTTATACCAATCATTTACCAATACCGTCAAAAATACACTAGCTAAATTTAAAATTAAAACAACAGCTAAAATACCATAAGCCTTCCATTTTTGTTCAGAACGCCAATATCCTAGTGCTAAAATTTTAAAAGCCTGTAAATAATACATAATTTTTCTTGAAGTCAAACCATACACCTCTATCCTAAAATTAATTTTCATATCTTCTAAAAAAATATGCTAAAATATATATTATGTTCATTTCTTTGATGGCAAAGAAACGAACCAAAGAAAGCCACCGCAGATAAAATTTTAGCTTTGAAAAATATTATCATTTCATACAATGCTTAAAACTCGCTCCGCTCAAACAGTTAAGCAAAAACCGTATTCAATGATAATTTTTTTCAATAATCATGCGATTACCGCTAAATTTTATAATGCGGAAGAAATAACATATTATTTGTAGATAAAAATAACAACCGAATGTCCCTCACGTTAGCGAATTTTACGGTAGCCATAGGCTATTGGCAAGAATAAAATTATGGCTATGGTTTTAGCTCTACTGTTTGAGCAACGCGAGTTTAAAGCGTTATAGACATAATTTTATAATTGACAAAGTAAAATTGATATCGGGAGGTAGAGTTCTTTTGTTACTTTTCTTGCTCATGAAAGAAAAATAAATCTAAATAGCGTCTATATCATATGTTCATTTCTTTGATGGTAAAGAAACGAACCAAAGAAAGCCACCGCAGATAAAATTTTAGCTTTGCAAAATATTATCATTTCATACAATGCTTAAAACTCGCTCCGCTCAGACAGTTAAGCAAAAACCGTATTCAATGATAATTTTTTTCAATAATCATGCGATTACCGCTAAATTTTATAATGCGGAAGAAATAACAAATTATTTGTAACTAAAAATAATAACCAAATCTCCCTCACGTTAGCGAATTTTACGGTAGCCGTAGGCTATTGGCAAGGATAAAATTATGGCTATGGTTTTAGCTCTACTGTTTGAGCAACGCGAGTTTAGAGCGTTATAGACATAATTTTATAATTGACAAAGTAAAATTGATATCGGGAGGTAGAGTTCTTTTGTTACTTTTCTTGCTCATGAAAGAAAAGTAAATCTAAATAGCGTCTATATCATATGTTCATTTCTTTTATAGTAAAGAAACAAACAACACCATAGATAAAATTTTATAATCACCTTTATATTACTAATAAAAATAAAATCAATATCTCAAAATATTTTCTTTTTGATTTATTTTTCTTTTAATAAAAGAAAAATGAACATATAATATAAGGAGGAAAAAATTTTTTATGAATATTTTACTAGCTATCGCTGTTATGATTATTATCATTATTGTTAGTTATTTAGCTGATAGAAAATACCCTACAAAGAGAATATTTATTATTCCTTGTGGCATTATTTTACTTTGTTTTATAGCTGTCTATAGTTCTTTAGTGATGCCATCTTCTTCAAATTCTATCTCCACTGAGCAACGTTTGGCTATTTTAAATGAACAACCTTATTTTATAACATGGTACAATGATTATAAAGAAGATATCAATCAGCTAGATAGATTTGCTACAGTTTATCACAAAATCATTTCTAATTATGAAAATCAATCCATATCTGCAACTGAAGCTTTAAGTCAATTGCAAAGATTATATGATGAAACAAATGCTTTTAATAATTCACTACAAGATGCTTTACCGCCAAATGAATTATCACAAAATAATTATACATTAGTTTATAATATTTTGGAAAAAACTCGTGTTTATAGTTATAAATTAAATGAAACTGTTCGTCAAAGTATCGTAATCATCAACGAAGGAACTTACAATCAAATTGAGCATAAAGATATTGTAAATAATTTAAATCGCATTTATGCTATTGAAGCTCCTATAATGTTAGATATCAATAGCGAAGTATCGCAAATTAAAGATAATCTAACTATCCCAGAAAATTAATCACAAATATAATATAGATAAAATAAAAGGTGATACTTTTAGTATCACCTTTTTTATTATAATTATTATTATAAATCTTTTACAATTGTTTTGAGATATTCCGCAAAGTCACCAGATAAATCATCACGACGGAGAGCAAATTCTACTGTAGCTTTCAAAAAGCCTAATTTATCGCCTACATCATAACGTTTGCCAGTGAAATTATAAGCATAAACATTTTCACGTTTTGCCATAACTTTGAGTGCATCTGTTAACTGTATTTCTCCACCTTTACCTGGCTTAGTATTTTGTAATACTTCAAATACATCTGGAGTGATGATATATCTACCAAGCACTGCCATTTGACTTGGAGCTTCTTCAATACTTGGTTTTTCAATCATATCATTGACTTTCATCAATTGTTCATTGATAGTTGGTACGCCTGCTACAATACCATAAGAAGAAACTTTTTCTTTTGGCACTTGTTGGCAACCTAAAATAGTAGCACCTGTTTGTGTGTACATATCCATCAATTGTTTTAAAGCTGGCATTTCAGGATTATAAACTATATCGTCACCTAATAATACAGCAAATGGTTCATTATCAATGAATGCTCTAGCACATAAAATGGCATCACCTAAACCACGCATATGTTTTTGACGAATGTAATGCACATTTATTTCTGATGTTTCCTGTACCATTTCCAATAATTTAGTTTTACCTTTAGCTTTTAATTCAGCTTCTAAAATTGGCGCACTATCAAAATGGTCTTCAATTGCACGTTTAGCATGACCACTGATGATCAAAATATCTTCAATACCGCTAGAGATAGCTTCTTCTACTATGTACTGAATTGTAGGCTTATCTACTATTGGTAACATTTCTTTAGGTGTTGCTTTTGTCGCTGGCAAAAAACGAGTACCAAAACCAGCAGCAGGTATAACAGCTTTGCGAATACGTTTCATAACAATCTACTCCCTATAATCTACTCAAATAAATAAAATACTTTAAATTATGACAATTTTATACAATCAAAATTTATTATAGCATAAAAAAAGATTTTCTTCATGAAATTATTTATTCAATCTATCATGAAGAAAATCTCTGTTTTTATTTTTATTAATGATTGACCTGTTTAGCTAAAGTTTCATTCATATGTCTTATACCTTCTTCTAAATTAGCCAAGTGTTTATCCATGCGAAATAACAAAAAACTTGCTACTACCATAGGAAAACCATAATTTGCTATATACGTAAAAATATATTCCATATTATCACCTTAATTCTTTATTTCTCTAGAGATTTATTAATAAAAGCTAATGCTTTACGATAATTTTTGCTTACAGCTTGTACAGATATATGCAATAGTTTTGCTACTTGTTTATATTTTAATCCTTTAAATACTACCAAAATAAAGACTTTATATTGTTTAGGTGGCAATTGATGAATAAGTTTCATTATATCTAATCTAGAAGAAATACTGTCTGCTAAATCCTCATCTACTGCCAATAAATCCCCAAATTCTTTTATTTCATCTTCATCATCTGTATTCATTTGAGCAGATAATGACACTTCATTTTGCCAAATACGCAAATATCTACGAAATAAAGTATGCACACCTTGATATACTTTTACTTTAGCATAACCGGCAAACGGCACACCTAAAGACTCATTAAAATCTTTAATTGCCTGATAAAAACTAATCACAGCTTCTTCATATGCCTCTTCTTGAATAGATATTAAATGATGTTGTCTAGAAGCACTATTTAATAAATTCTTATACTTATTTAATAATAACTGTATAGCATAATTATCTCCAGCTTTAGCTTTTATTAATAGTCTTTCCATCTAATCGTCTTCTTTCTATCATCAAGAGAATAATTTAAAAGAAAAAGGGGTGACACGCACCCCTTTTTCCTTATTCCGCAGTGATTTCTGCTGTGTCCTGACGATTTACACTACCTAAATTATATTTTTGTAAGCCCGATATTTTTTGACCGATATCTAAAATATCATCTTCTGTCAAAGACGGATTGATATAGCCGAAACTACGACTGCTATAACTAGCTTTACCTGTAGAAGTAGTACCTGTTTCTACTTTAATGATGATTTCACATTCTGCATTTTTCTTAACTGCCATAATACATTCCTCCTAATAAACTATAAAATAAAATTATAAATTAAACTTAAGCTAAAACATCTTGTGTAGTAGTTGTGATATATGCTTCTTTAATCGCTGTTGCTTTATGATTATCTTTGATAATAGCCTGTGTATCAATCATTTTCTGCATGACTACATCGACTTCGCTCTTTGTCAATTCATCTTTAGGGTCTGCTAAATTATATTTAAAATCGTCTCCATTATCTAAAGTAAATACCATTGTTAATTTGCGTGTATCTGCCATTAAAAATCACTCCTTAATTTTAAAATTTAAAAATACATCATAGCTTTGATTGATAACATCTTTTGCCGCCGTTTCTTATTCATCTTATCAACTCCTTACACTTATTTACTTGCAACTTAGATGGCAAAAATCAACCCCTAAATCAAAAAATTTTTTCTTAGCAAATAAAAAAGACAAACTATTATCCAAAATTACATAATAGTTTGCCTTTCGCTATATGTGCAGTTATGAATTTAAACTTTATATATTTTCTGCGAAGTATTTTCTAAACTTATATTTTTAATGTCAAATAAATTCGAGGCGTAAAATTTATCCATTCTCATACCAAAACCAATACAAATTTTAAAAATAGTATCTTCTGTAGGATTACGACTTTTTTCACTTAATAAGCTAGCCACAGTTGAAGGTGGCATTCCTGCTTTATTTGCCAAGCCATTTATGCTCAAATTATAAGCCTTACATAATTCCAAAATCCTATAATCTACTGCCTTTATAAGTAGCATTATAATCATCTCGCTTTTTTTTAGATTAACTATATTATACTCTTATAAAAATAAAATGTATTCGACATGTCGTAAATTTTTATAAAAATAACAAAAAATTTTTCTAAAATTACTCCAAAGGTTTATTTTCTTCCTTTAAACTGCAAGTAAATCATTAAAGGAGTGATTACTTATGCAAAATTTTCAAGTAGTAGATATCTCAGCTTGGCAAGAAAACTTAAACTGGCAAGAACTAAAAGAAAATAATATTCAAGGCGTTATCATCAAAATAGGTGAATACGCTCATCTAAATGAAATGTTTATTTCACATGTGAATAATGCTGTAGCTTATAATCTTCTCTATGGTATATATTATTATACTCATGCCTCAACAATTAATGAAGCCATAGCCGAAGCTAACTGGGTAGATAAACAGATAAAAACATATCTCAACGGACAAAATCCACCACTTGGCATTTGGTATGATGCAGAAGATAAATCTATGCTCAAGTATAATATCAATGTAGCTTATATGATTGGCAACTTCATCAATCGACTAAATGAATTAAATTATAATTATGTAGGTCTATATAGTTCCTATAATTGGCTCACCAATATCATTGACTTAAATCTACTTGCAGATTATATCCCCATCTGGTCTGCCCAATATTATTATAAAAACAGCTTTAAACTAGAATATCCTAATCGCATTTGCAAGATATGGCAATACACAGATCATAAGCAAATAGATGATATGATACTTGATTGTAATATTTACTATGCATAAACTATACTAAAAGAAAACCTCAAAGAAAATATCTTCTTTGAGGTTTTTTTCTATCTATTTCTATCTATTATTGTACATTCTAAAATAATAATCTTTGTATTCACCACTGATGATTTTTTCCCACCAAGATTTATGTGTCAAATACCATTCAATAGTTTTCTTAATTCCATCATCAAATTTAGTAGCAGGAAGCCAACCATGTTCATCATGAATTTTAGTAGGATCAATAGCATATCTACGATCATGACCTGGTCTGTCTGTTACAAATTCAATTAAATCTTCACTTTTACCAAGTTCTCTAATAATTGTTTTCACAACTTCTAAATTAGTACGTTCATTATGACCACCAATATTATATACTTCGCCAATTTTTCCTTTGCGAATGATTAAATCTATAGCAGAGCAATGATCTTCTACATAGAGCCAATCACGTACATTTTCACCTTTACCATACACTGGTAATTTTTTATCATTTAAAGCATTTGCTATCATGAGTGGAATTAATTTTTCGGGGAAGTGATATGGTCCATAGTTATTTGAACAGCGAGAAATAGTCACAGGTAATTTATACGTGCGATAATATGCCTGCACTAATAAATCTGCTGAAGCTTTCGAAGCTGAATATGGACTAGAAGTATGCAGTGGTGTTGTTTCCGTAAAGAATAAATCTGGTCTATCAAGAGGTAAATCTCCATAAACTTCGTCTGTAGATACTTGATGATAGCGAATATTACCATATTTACGACAAGTATCCATCAGTACACTTGTACCGATTACATTTGTCTGCAAAAAGATTTCTGGATTTTCAATAAATCAATCCTAAATAAAATTGCTACCGATAAATTCTAATCCACCAGTTACTAATATTTTCATTATTTATATTTAAAAATATATTTTCTAATAAATAAAAACATCCGCAAAAAAAGATAGATATTGATAGGTGGAAAATCTACCTATCAATATCATTAAAAAATATATTTTTTAATGGTGTAATGTTATAACTCCACTACCTCCTGTTACATATATAGTATCTCCTATTATCATATTACCAGCTTCACTAACTAAAAATAATGCCATATTTGCTATTTCTAAAGGAACTGCATATCTTTTTGATATACTATTAAGATTATATATAGTATCATCTTTCTTTTTCCCTAACATTGGTGTTGCAGTTGGTCCTGGTGCTATTGCATTTACAACTATTCCATATGGTAATAATTTATCAGCTAATCCTAAGGTAAAACCTCTTATTGCCCATTTTGACATTTCATAAGCAGTCCATGCTGGTCTTAATGCTGATGAAGACGATATATTTAAAATATGTCCTTTTATATTATGTTCAATCATATATTTACTCATATACTGACACATAAAAAATGTTCCTTTTGTATTTATATCCATAATTGAATCATACTCATCTTCTTTCATATTTTCAAAAGAAGATTTTGCTACTATGCCCGCTGAATTGACTAAAATGTCAATTTTCTTTTTATCAAAAAAAGTACTTGCTTCTAAAATTTTATTATTTAATTCATTTATGTCTAATACATCTAAAATAATATATTTACAACTTCCCAATTTTCCTAATTTATCACAACATTTTCTTAACTTATTTTCATTTCTACCAGCTATTATAACATTACATCCATGTTTAATAAAATTTTCTGCAATTGCATATCCAATACCGCTACTTCCTCCACTTATTAATGCTACCTTATCTTTTAATAAATCACTTTTATTTTTTATTTCAACAACTGGTATATATTTTTTTTCTTTAAAAATATTTATTAAATTTATAATTTTATTCTTTAAACTCATATTATATTACCTTATTTTTTTATAAAATTTTTTAATAAAAGTATACCTTTTTCTCCCAATGTATCTTTTACCATTTTTTTAACTATGCCTTTTTTAGATTTTTTTATATTTCTTATAATCTTATGAGCTTCACTTTCATCTTTACTATCTGTAAATACTTCAAAAACAATAGATTTTTCTAGTATATTAGGATTAACAAATTTTTCTAAGTTGCTTAAATACTCTTCTTTATTTTTAGCAGAAATATATTCAAAACCTAAATCTTCAGCATAATGTTTAATTAAAACTGCTGATTTTTTACCATAATGATTTGCTGCTGCTATATAATCATTTGTCTTTTCTCCAAACTTAGCACCCAAATGATTATACATTGTAAATTCTGCACCTTTACCATTATTTATAATCATTAATCTTAAATTATTTTTCACATGATGATTTCCTAATGAGTTCATATCATAAAAAAATGATAAATCTCCAACTATACCAAAAAATAATTTATTAGAATCAAATAAAGAAGCCCCTATAAGTGATGAGGTATTTCCATCAATACCAAAACCACCTGTATTTGAATATCCCCTTACAGTACTAGACACCTCAAAATAATTCCAGGATCTTAAAGTATTTAAAATACCTAAATGTAATACACTATTTTCTGGTAAATGACTAATTGTATTCTTAGCAATCCATGGATTAGAAAAAGGTATTTCAGGTATATTATTATAAATATCTTTATATTCATTTTGCCATTCAAGTAAAAAAGTATTTTGTTGTTTATTAGTAGATATATGTGCTAATTCTATATATTTTTCAAAAAAATCTTTTTCATTCATTTCAAAAACATATTGTAAATTTTTAAATGTATCACAAATTTTACCATCAAAATTTATTCTCCATGTTTTATTAGAGAAAATTACTACATATGAACCAGATATATCTCCTATATGCAATAATAAATCTACGGAACAACATGCTGCTCTATAACATTCTTGTGATGCTACTAGTGATGGAAATACCTGATATTTTCCTTTATAATTACTTGTATGGTCACAAAAAACTACTGCATTATATAAACTACAAAATTCATCCACTCTATCTGTTAGTTCTTTTGACCATTCTCTGTGAGCTCCTACATATATACCAATTTTTCCCTTAGGTATTTCTGGCATTTTTGAATTATAATATATACGTTTAATAACCCTTACATCAGGTAATTCTTTTACATCATAAATTGAACTATAATTCGTAACTAAATTTATATGAACTGGACCTCCACCATGATGTTTTAAACCTAAAATAGCTTCATTTATTCTCACTTCACAAGACCATCTATCTTCATCATTATATATTTCTGAAATATATACACTCAAATTAAAAATATCATTAGGCTCTACAGATCTATCTATAACTTGCGGTACATTATGTCCTATCCTATCAATTCTTTGCGTTGATGTAATTGCTAATATCGGTAATTTACGATAAAAAGCTTCTGTAAGACCTGGCATATAATTTCTAGAAGCTGTTGCTCCTGTACAACTTAATACCACAGGTTCCCCACTTTCAGCAGCTAATCCACAAGCCATATATGCTGCTGATCGTTCATCTACAGAAGAATATATTTCAAAATATGGATCATTTTGTAAACTAGCTACTAAACAAATATTAGTAGCTCCCGGACTGGCTATAATTTTTTTTATACCATGTTTTTTCATTAAAGCTATCAAAATTTGCGTATGCTTTTCATTTGTATAAAAAGTATCCATTATCTCACACTCTTTTTTCTATAAAATATTTTTAATTTTTATTTTAAATTTTATAAATAAATCTTTCTCTTCTTTATTGAAAGATAATAACCACATAATAATTAAATAACTGATAACAAATATCAATAATTTTATTACTAAAAAAACTATACTACCTATCCCAAATAAATAATTTAATATCACTCCAATAAAACTACATAATAATATTTTAATTGTAATACAACTTATTTGTTTCCAAAATAATTTAATATCTATTTTTAAATATTTTTCAAAAAACCAATTCATTATTAAACCATTAGAAATAAATAATGATAATCCAGAGGCAAAAGCACATCCTATAGCTCCATAATATACAGCTAATGGTATAGCTATAGCAATATTAAACAAACCTGTCCCAGCATATACATATGCTCTAAAATTATAAACATTTTTAGCTTGCATAATACAATTTCCTATATTTTGAATTAAATTTACTGTAAATGGTGTAATAATTATCAATGTTATATAATAAGCATCTATAAAATCTTCATTAGTCCATATTACAATAAATTCTTTTCCAAACACAAAAAAACCACTTAATACTAATCCCAATAAATAATATTGTAATCTCCCTATTCTAAGAAATTCATTTGATAATATTTTATTTGATACTCTACTTGCTACCATTTTAGTTATTTTAGGTAAATATATACCACTTATTGTTGTAGATAATGCCATATAATTCATATAAATCAATGAAGATATAGAATATACTGCTACTATTGCTGTACCACTTATTATACCTAAAATAACCTGATTTGTTTTCCAAAATATTTGATCTACTATTGTTACTATAAAAACACTTAATGCTAATTTACTCATTTCTTTGAAAGCGTCTTTATCCCAAAATGAATATTTTATTATTATTTTTAATTTACAATGACAATAATACATTCTCATTAATACTAATATAAGATTTATTACAGTCATTACAAATACCATTGCTAATGCAGTTGGCTCAATTTGCATCATTGCTATTACTGCAAATGGTTGTAATACTAACTGTATAGTTTCAATACCCTTCATAAATAAAAATTTTTCATTTGCAGTTATTATTGAACGATACATCATTCCCATAAAAGTAATTATCATATTAAAAATCAATAATATAAAAATATATTTAGCACTTATCAATTCTTGATTAGTTAAACCTGTTTTAAATATTTCATCTAAAAAAGTATATACAAAAGAACCTATTATTAATGTTATTAAACAAATAACAAAATATATTCTTTGAGTCATTGCTAAAAAGTTTTCTAATAACTTAAAATTATTTTCTATTTTATATTTTATATATAATCTTATAGTAGATGCTGTTAATCCAAAGTCCATTACACTAAAATAAGCTATAATTGATCCCATAAGCTGATATAATCCATATTCTGATTGTCCCATATAGTATAATAAAATAGGAACATATACAAAATTTACTATTGTTTGGATTATCATATTAATATATGATAATCCAATACCTATACTTCTTTGATTCATAAAAATACCTACTTATATAATCCACTTTTTAATATATTTATATAATCCACATTGATTTAAATAATATTTAATATTTAA
Source organism: Megamonas rupellensis DSM 19944 (assembly GCF_000378365.1). Taxonomy (NCBI): domain Bacteria; kingdom Bacillati; phylum Bacillota; class Negativicutes; order Selenomonadales; family Selenomonadaceae; genus Megamonas; species Megamonas funiformis. The sequence goes on from NZ_KB899577.1 coordinate 50,268, forward strand.
TTTAAAACTTACATTTACATTATTTATTTTTAAATTTCTATATATTATTCTACTATCTTTCCATTTAAAATACCCAATAGCTGTATCTAATCTTATTATTTCCCATTCATTTTTAACCATTTGAAAATATCTATCATATAATGATTTTTCTAAGTTTATTGTCTTCAAAATATTATCAATGCCTTTTATACTATCATCTATTCTTTTCATCATTTCTTCATATGTTCTTTTTTTATTTGAATGACTATTTTTATATATAACATACGTAAATAAATACTTATCAACTTTCCCCATATCATAATTAAATGCTATAGGTAGTAACATTTGAAGATTCTGCCCTTGACCAGTTACTATTATTTGTTTGCTGGGATTTTGTTTTAAAAAAAATGAACTTCTCATCATCCAAGCTCCTCCAGCTAATACTACTTTATTTAATAATATATCATTAACATTTTCTAATCTATCTTTAGATAAAACTTTATTCCATTTTTTTACTACATTATCTAAATTATCTTCCCTTACTAAATTAGTATTACAATAAACTAATCCAACTGATTTATTTTCTTCCAAATACTTAACTTTTTCTTCTATATTTGTCGGTAACAAAATATCATCTGAATCTGGCCACATCAAATAATCACCTGAAAAGTATTTTAACCCATTATTTAATGCTACATCTTGACCTGAATTTTTTTGTTTTAAATAAATAAATTTATATCCTTTATCTATAAATCTACTTTTATATGATAAAATAATTTCCTCTGTATTATCAGTAGATCCATCATTTATTAAAATAATTTCTATATTATCATATGTCTGTTTCAATATTGAATTTAAATATAGTTGAATCTTTCCATTTCCATTATAGCACGGTGTAATTATTGATACTAAAGGCTTCAAAATATTTTTCTCCCTTCAAAAAACTCAATACAACTATAAATATATATATTTTTTCTACAATAAGCAAATTTATCAAATTAATTATTAATATAAAAACTTAACAAATCCCTAAATCATTCTAAATTTAAAGCTTTTTTCATATATACTGTAGAGCGTTCTATTTCTCGTTCTTGAATAGCTTTTACATTACTAAAATCCATATTCAAAATTTTTTCATCAGATAAATTACATTCACCATTTACAATATATCTATCTTGATATCCAAATAATTCCATTAATGTATCTATACGAGATATCATATCTGCTACTCCTTTTTGTTGTCTATTAACGACTAAAAATGGAGTATTCATTAAAATTGAAAATACACACGCATGGAAAGAATCTGTTGCTACTAATTGTGCATGATCTATTAAATATACAAACTCTTCTACTCTTGAAGTATATAAATCAAAATCATTTTTATCCATTAAATTATAGATTTTCCAATTGTTTTTCTTTGCAATACTTTTAATTATTGGTGATGGATTTCCTAAAAAATAAGTAAGAATATATTTTTCTCCATTATACCATTCTGGAACCATTTCTATTTTTTGCCATTCTTCTTTAGATAATAAAATTGTTGGATCTACTACTACTTCCACTTTTATTCCTATTAATTCTTCAATTAATTTAGCTCCAGCCACTTCTCTAACAGAAATATTTTTCATTTCTATTAAGTTATTTTGAAAAATTTTCTTAGTTTTAATATTATCTATGTCTGTTACTCCAAAACTTGCCGCATAAGATATTCTTTTCTTTTTATCAGCAAATTTTAAAAACTTTTCATTATAATATTGTTCATAATGTGGATTCCATACTTGATCACTGCCTACTATAAAATAATCATATTCTTCATTTAAATTATTTCTTATTTTATAATCATATTTTATTTTTATATACTTATTTGAAAACTTCTTTATATTATATTCTCTAATGCACTCTTTAACATAATTATATTTAAAATCAATATATGCATTTTTCCATCTTAAAATACATTTTAAAATTAATTTCCAATTCCATGTAGGCAACTCTGGCAAATAATGATTTTTTTCAAACCAAATAGTATCTACGGTTTCTATATAAATAGATAAAAATTTTTGCAAAGCATAATTTTGTAATCTATTCCCATAATTATTATTAGTGCATAATGTTAATATTGCTACTTTCATAAAATACCTCACCCAAATTATTTAATTAAATTTTACATTATTTCTAATAAAATATTATTTAAAAATATAGGTTCTACTATACTTTCATAACCTGCACCAAGTAAAAAATAAACACCAATAAAAGCTATTATACTATAAATAATAAAATTTAATGCATTATAAAAAACCTTTTTATAATATATTTGTCCTTTCGGTAAAACTAAAGATATACTTATATAATTAAATAAAATCATACTTCTATATATACGAATAAAAGTTGGTTCCCAATAATATAACGGAACTATTAATAATGATATTAAATTTAAATACCAAACAAAACTTATAAAATCAATGGAGCTATCTTTTATATAAATTTTACAACTTTTATAAAATCTATAATATAAATAAACAAACCCAATATGAAATACGCTCCATAAAATAAAACTCAATATAGGATATTTTATTTTTTCATGTAAAATATTAAAATAAAGTTCAACTTTTTCTGAGCTAAAAAATATAGATAATATATCCGTTATAAATGGCATTAATAATATTACAATAAATAATAAAAAAATTAATATTATTTTCTTATTTTTACTTCTCATTAAAATTGGAATCAATAAATATATAAAAAATCCAAAAGCTGCCTGATGTATAAATCCTGAAATTATTATTAATAAACTAAATATAAACTTCTTATTTTTAAATAAAAAAATCATTCCTATTAAACCAATTATAGATGCTATAAAAAATCTTTTTTGTATTACACAATCAATAAAAGGATATAAAAAATATAAACTCATTACAAAACAATAATTTTTAGAAAAATTATATACTATATAACATATAGCTCCTATGGCAAAAATTAATAAGATAGCATTTAATTGTATAAAATTTAATCCATTCGTGCCAGATAAATAACATAGATAACTATATAATGTATAATTATCTCCACTTTGACTAGATTCAAAAATTAGCTGATGTACCCCCATATCTATAGAATTTAAATTTCCAGCCAACAATATATACATCCATAAAAGTTGCAAAACAAATAAAAATATAGAATTTTTTTTTATAAAACCTAATATCACAAAAATTAAAGTTATTAACATAAAAAAGACTGTACCTATTTCCATATACAAATCCCGCCTTTATTTTATAAAACTATTTAATAATATATGAAATTCTTTTGTGATATTTTTTCTAAATATCAATCGTTCTTTTATCAAAATTTTACTATTTTCTTCTGTTAAATAATAATTAGATTGTTTTATCATTTTATTTGCAAATTCATTCATATTTTCGCAAATAAATACATTTGTTAAACCTTTTATAGGTATATTCTCTGTTCCAATTTTTGTAGAAATTATTTCTAAACCATTTGCAATTGCCGTTAAAACTCTATTTTTAGTTCCCCCACCTGCAATTAACGGAATACAATGTACATCTCTATTTATTTGACAAATATCTTGATAATGTTCTATCCAAGTAAAATACTCTACATTCAAATATCTTACTTGACTAAATATATCTGCTATCCATTTATTAGCTTTTCCCACTACAACAATGGATAATTTATCATCATTTTTTTCTAATAATCTATTAAGATTTTCTGCTAAATTTTTTATATTTTGTCCTACATAAGAATATCGCATATCTCCTGCAAAAATAAAACGTTTATTCTTATCATTAGAAACCTCTATTTTTTCTAAATCTACCATTGAATATGATAATAATGGATGTCTTAAAAAAACTACTTTTTCTTTATCTGAATTTATCTTTAAATAACTTTGTAGCCAATCACGATCATTTTCACCAACAACTATATATTTATTAACTTTAGGAATATATTTTTTTTCAAAAAAAACAAACCTTTTATAATAAAGATATTGATATACTTTCTTTACTATATTTATAGATTCATCTTTCATATATACATCATATTTCCTTTTTCCAACCATACTGCTAGCATCAGGTGCTAATACTATTATTTTTTCTAATATATTAGATGGCATATATCCTAATAAAAAATCTGGATATAATAAAATTTTATCATATTTTTCTAATGAATTTTTGTATTTTCCTTGATAAATTCCCCATGTATTTAATTGTGCTATATATTTATTTTTAGAAGAATTAACTATAAAAGTATCTATATTTATATCACTTTTTTGCTTTAATAATTCTTGTATCTCCCAGATAAGACCAGATGGTCCTCCTGTATTTTTTTTATTAGGAGCTATTGATGTTACAATTGCTAAATTCATTATTTCCTCCTATTTATTAACTATTATAGTAACCTGTTAATCTACGTTTTATTTTTTCACGCAAATTTTTACTACGTAATTTAAAATAATGCAAATTAAAATGTTTTATTTTAATTTTTTTAAATGTTTTTTTATCAATATCACTAAATTCCAATTCGTCAAAAGCATTTGGTATAATTTTATACTTATTCCTATATAAATTAGTTAAATTAATCTTCATTTTACGAGATTGTAAATGTATATACATATATTTTTTTATATAAACTTTATCATTCTCTAATATATATCTCAATAAATTACCATTATCCCAAACAAAAAAAGCTTTTTTTAATTTTTCTATTGTATACGTTTTTTTATCTTCATTTAATTTTGTTAATCTAAAATCAGATGATTTAGTATAAATATTAGCTTGATCTTCTCTATAGCGTATTTTTAAATTTTCTTGTTCCATTATATTATTTATACTACCATTAAATTCTTCATCAAAAGAGTTTGTTCGATTTCTTTGCATTACAATCTTATAACGTTCTTCACCATTCAAGTTTACTTTAAATAAATTATTTATTTTTTTATTATTCTTATATAAGCTACAATGTCCAAAAACACATATTTTATCGTACTTCATCAAATCTTCATCTTTTATAAAATCAGATATATTTCCCCAAATAACATCAGTATCACAATACCCCCAAAACTGATATTCTTTTATATATTCTTCAAAAATCAATCCATAAGCTGGTCTAAAATCGCACAATTTATATGGACTATTTAACATTATCGGAAAATCAAACAATTCTTGTATTCTTTTTTTTAATTTATCAAATGTAGTATATATAACTTTTACATTATCTGGATACTTAAATTTTCTAGTATCATCTGTAAAAATTAACCATTCAAAATTTTTATTATAAGCACAAGAATTTAAAAATAGTTGAAAATAATTATTAAATTTACCAAAATATGGAATAATAAATACTATTTTTTTCATATAATTCTCCTTCTACAAAGACATATTTTTAGGTCAAATCATAAAAATCCATTATACATTCCAATTTTTTCAGATAGAATATTTATTCCCTACACTAAATATCATTTATAATAACATAACCAATCCATATATAAATATATTATTATTTATTATATATTCTACAAATAAATAATAATATAAATTCAATATTATTTTTATAAAATATATTTTATTAAAAACTTAATAAATTCATATATTAATTCTAACTAAATTAACGAAGATATTTTTTTAATTTTTCTGCTAGAAATGTCATTATCATTACTCCCAAAACAAAAGATTTTTTACAAAAAAAATAATAGATTCTCCATTTAAGATCTAAATATTTAAAATTAAATTTTTTAAAAGAAACTTTATATTCATTATCATTTAATATATTTTTTATTAGTAAATATTTCTTACATAATGTCTCATTAGAATTCATTACATTTCTTGATAATCCTAATAAATCAAAAATTATTCTATTATTTAAAGCCTCATAAAAATCTTTTCCTAATTTATTTTTCTTTATAAATTCAAAAACATACTTTTGAAAATTCTTTCTAGTTATAAATAAATTATTATTATAAGTATGCAACATTGATAATTCATTCATTTTATTATAATGATAATATACATTTGGTATATAAAGTACTTTATTAAAATGATAAAATACTTCTATATTAAAAAACACATCTTCTGCAGGTCCTATCTTTTTTACATCTATAAATTTTATATCTCTTAAAAACTTTTTAAAATATAATTTTCCCCAAGGTGGATTTAAATCATGCATTGCATCAGGATGTGCCTTTTCTCTTTCTATAGGGCCAAACAATCTTCTATAAATCTTATTTTTCATTTCATTTCCAGAAATAATAAATTCTTGGTTTCCCAAGATTTTATTTTTTCTAGATATATTTTTAAATTCTCTTATATAAGAAAATATAACACAATCAACATCTTCATTATTAATAATCTTAGATATGCATATTTCTATACAATCTAAGTCTAACCAATCATCTGCATCAACAAACATTATTAAATCGCCTTGTATACAATTTAACCCAAAGTTTCTTGCTCCTGAACTACCAGAATTTTCTATATGAAAAACTCTACATCGTTTATCTATGTTTGCATATCTATCACAAATTTTCCCACTATTATCTTTCGAACCATCATCTACTAAAATAATATCTAAATTTTTATATGATTGATTTATTAAACTTTCTAGGCATTTTTTCAAGTAAGATTCTGCATTATATACAGGCACAATTATACTTACTTTATATATTTCATTAATCATTTATTCCTCCATATTTATAATTTATACAAATAATATATATTATCAACCAACTTATCTGCTAAAAAATTTTCTAAGAAAATTTTTCTTGCATTAATTCCCAAAAGCTTTAATTTAGATTTATCTAATTTAGACAATATCGACACTAAACTATTTAAATCATCCATATCAAAAATATATCCATTTTTATTATTTTTTATAAGTTCTGGTAAAGCTCCTCTATTACTTACTATTACTGGTTTTAAATTTCTCATTGCTTCAATAGCAACTAAACCAAAACCTTCCCAACGAGAAGGCATTATTACTGCATCACATGCCTGATAATATTCATCAATATCTTTGTTATCAACCCAACCTAAATAAGTAACATATTCTGTATTTTGAGGCAATTTATTATCCAATACACTAGTTCCTATTACATATAAATGAATATTTTCTAATTTCACTTTATCATATACATCTAAAAATAGATCTAAGCCTTTTTGTCTATCCAATCTACCAACAAATAATAAATTTATTTTATTATCATTCCAATTTAACTTTAAATTAGACTTATTTATTTTATCTTCTACACCATTATAAATCATTATCATTTTATTTTTATTTAAACCATATTTAATAGCTTGATTTTGTTCATAATTGGATATATTTATAATTTTATCTGTTGGTATAGATAAAATTTTTTCTACTAAAACATATATATTTTTTTTATAATTATATGTATCCATTAAAAAAGCCCAACCATGTGGTTGATATATTATCTTTGTCTTTTTTTTTCTAAATAAATATGGCAATCTAACAAAAAGACCAGCCCATGTACTATGAACATGTATTATATCAGGATTTACCTTTTCTATAACTTCATGTATTTGTTTTATAGCTGAAAAAATATTTATTATACTTCTTTTATATTTGTAGTAAAATACTTTTTTAGTTATATCATCCCAAATTTTTTGAGATTTATATTCACTAATCAATAAATAATTTTCTATATCATGATATTTCTGCAATCCATTTAATAAAATTTTTAAATATGTGGCTAGACCACCATTAACATATTCACCTATATGAAGTACTTTCAATATATTTCTCCTTACTTTAAATAATTAATTGGTTCTTTAGCTAAATTACAATTCATGCTAACAATAGTATTAGATGGTATTTTTTCTTTTACAATACAACCAGCACCAATAACTACATTATCACCTATTTCTGCCCCTTTTAAGACTATAACATTATTTGCTAACCAACAATTTTTTCCAATTTTTATTTCACCAATAGAAAAACCTTGTTCTTTTATATTCATATTAAAATTATTAAATCTATGATTATTATCATAAATTTTTACATTTTCACCAAAAATACAATTATCATCTATTGATATTTTTCCATGGGATACTATAGAACAATTATTATTAAAAAAAACATTATTTCCTATTATAATTTTTCCACCATCAGCTAATAACGAAAAATTATTTCTAAAAGTAAAGTTATTTCCAATTTTTATCTTATTAAAAAATATTATTTTATAAAATAATATTTTTAATAATGCTTTCAAATGCCAAAAAACTTTTAAAAAAATCATATATTTACCTCTATTTAAAAACTACAATATCATCATCATTAATATATTTACCAGATTGCACTTCTATTATTACTAATGGTATTTTTCCCGGATTAGATAATTTATGTTTAACCCCCATAGGAATATATGTGCTTTGATTTTCAGTAAATATACTATCCTTATCATTGATCGTTATTTTTCCTGTACCAGATATAACAGTCCAATGCTCACTTCTATGATAATGCATCTGCATCATTAAACTTTTACCTGGATTCATTTCCACTTTTCGAACTCTATAATCTTTTCCTTCAGTCAAAAGTGTATATTTACCCCAACTGCGATACATCGTCACATTTTCACGTGCTTCCTTACGGTCAGCTTTTTTTAATTTACTAACTACATCTTTAACCTTTTGTGACTGCCCCTTTTGTGCTACAAGCAAAACGTCTGGTGTATCAACTATTACAAGATTATTTAAATCAATACCAGCAATTAATCTATCTTCAGCGATTATCATGGTATTAGTACAATTATCTGTTAAAGTATCACCGATAAAAGCATTATTATTTTCATCTGATAAAACTTCTGCTATAGCGTCAAAACTACCAATATCATTCCAATAAATATTTTCCATTGGTATCATCATCATCTTTTGTGATTTTTCTGCTACTGCATAGTCAATAGAAATATCTGGCATATAAAAAAAATTATCAACTGTATACTGATAACCCTTTTGGGTAATATCTATTATTGTTGGCATATGTTTAGTGAGTTCAGCCTGCATAGTAGCCATACTAAACATAAACATACCACCATTCCAATAATAATTACTAGAAGCGATATATTCTTTAGCTGTAGCTAAATCTGGCTTTTCTTTAAAAGAAATAACTTTTTTAGCTAAATTATTATTTTTCTCTGCTTCAATATAACCATAGCCAATCTCTGGTTTTGTTGGCTTAATTCCCAAAGTCACTATATTATCTTTTGCTATATCTTGAGCATTTCTAATTAAATCTTGAAAAGCATCTATCGGCTTAATTAAATGATCAGAAGGACTAATAAATAATACTTCATCATCATTACATTTTAATTTATCTTTACAATAAATCTGTGCTAAAGCTATTGCCGGTGCTGTATTTCTGCCAACTGGTTCAACTATTACATGTGCCCCTTGTGCATTAATCGATTTAAGCTCTGCTTGCACATGAAATATATATTTTTCATTTGTAACAACGACAATATCTTCTGGTCTTACTAAACCAAGAAATCTTTCCACTGTTTGAGCCAATAGCGATTTATCTTCAATTACATGCAAAAATTGCTTTGGATAACACGCTCTTGATAATGGGAACAGTCTTGTTCCACCACCTCCAGCAAGTATAACTATCTTCATTTTAAACTGCCCCTTTACTGAAAAATACTGCTTTAATCGTCTTAAAAAGTAATACCATATCTATCCATACAGACCAATTATAGATATACCAATTATCCATCTTCAATCTGCCTTCAAAGGTCACATCAGAACGACCATTGACTTGCCAAAAACCCGTTATCCCAGGTACTGTAGAGATGATTATCTTATAATATTCTCCCATTTTTCCTATTTCTCTAGGAAGATATGGTCTTGGTCCTACAAGACTCATTTCTCCCTTAAGTACATTGAGTAACTGTGGCAATTCATCCAGACTTGTCTTACGCATTATCCTGCCTGCTCTTGTCACCCTTGGATCAAAATCATGTAATTTTTGAAACTCATCCCATTCTGCTTTTGCTTCAGGATTTTTCGCTAAATAATCAGCTAATATCTCATCTGAATTCATATACATAGAACGAAATTTATAACAGGTAAATTCCTTACCATCTTTACCAATGCGTTTTGCATTAAAAAATACTGGTCCTTTGGAGTCAAATTTAACCCAAAAATAACACAGTATTAAAATCGGTACAGCTGGTATACAGATGATCAGCCCCATTATTATATCAAAAATTCTTTTTGCTATTCTATTACGCATATATGCTAAATTATTCTTTATATTTAACAGTACTATATCTTCTCGATAAATGCGTCTTACATCAAGATTTGCTATCGGTGTACCGATTATATTTGGTATAAAGGCTACATTTCTAACTAAAAATTGAATATTAGTCAATAATTCTTTTAAACTATTTCTATCCAATCTAGTTTTTGCTATTATTACAGTCTTCACACCACATTTTTTTATATATTCAGCAGATTTATCTATACCTTTAAATAGTGGATATCTCTGCTTTAAATACTCCGAAGAAAAATCATCATCAATAATTCCTACGACTTTTATGCCAAAACAACTATTATTATCATAAAATTTAATAACTGCTTCCGTTACCGCTCCTCCACCAATAAAAATCACTGGCTCTTTGAGAATATCTAAACGATTACAAATATATATGAGAATTTGACGTATGCTATATAAAAATATAAAACTAAAGATAAATAATAAAACTACATATAAACGAGAAATCTTCGTTATATCCTCATGTATTAAATATAAAATAAATATAGCTGCTATTATACTATAAAAATTAGCACAAAAAATATCTTTTATCTTTTCCCAATACGGTACCATGCGTTTATGTGTATCTGCATAAAATAAGAAAAAGATAAATACAGCAGGCACCCAAAGATAAAAATAAGATTTAGGAATATCCATATGAAAATCTTCTGGCATGAAAAAATTACAAAGATAAAAAGCAATCGCCTCTGCCAAAATTATTGCTATATAATCACCTATACTGACTATCACAGGCAATATATATGCAGCAATATTATCCATTTTAGATATTCTATTTTTCGAAAAATTATTATCCACTAAGATCCCCCGCCTGTATTTATCTCTTATTTATCATAAACCGTATCGTTTATTATATACATATAAAGTATAACCAAAGGAAATCATAATACCCAAGACAAAGCCAATAGCTGCAATAATTTTCTTATTTGGCTTAGCTGGCATATCTTCTCTTGGTAAATTAGCTGCATCGATTATCTGAATATCCATCGACTCTTGAGCTTCTTGTATTCTTGTATTTTCATATGCTTTTACAAGATTTGTATATACTTCTGAAGTTATAGTCTGATCTCTTAAAAGACGCATATATTCCACACTATCAGCAGATAAAGTGGAGATATTGCCTTCTGCTTCCTGTTGTTTTGCTTTTAGGGCATCAAGAGAAGCACTTGTCACCGCTTTTTCTGTCTCTGTCTGCACTTTTTCCATCAAGAGATTACCTTGTACTGGTGTAAGTGTAGCACTCTTAGAGTTTACAGCACTTTGAATTTCTCGATCCAAAGATCTTTTAAGTTCGGCTAGTTCCTGTTTTGCCTGAATCACATCTGGATGTTCTTCTGTATAACGCTGTTCAAGACCGACTAACTCTACCTGTTTATTGACAATAGCTGTACGCAAATTCATAATAGCATCATTATCAGAAATATTGTATTCGAGCAAAGAGCTATTTTGCTGTTCTAATTGACCTGTTACATCTTGAAGTTTAGCACTATTTGCTTGTTCTTGTGCTTCTAATTGAGCGATATTCGTATCATAGGCACTGAGTCTATCGATAAGTGCTTTCGCCTGATCATCCGGAGAATAAATGCCTTTTTCTTGCTGATAAGCTTGCAATTTATTTTCGGCAGTTTCCATCTCTTCTTTAGCTATCGCCATGCGATCATTTAAGAAATTGAGCGAAGAAGAATTTCCTTCTTTATTTAATTTCGTCATCAAAGTGAGAAAATTATCGGCTACAGATTGAGAGATCATCTGTGCTTCTTCTGGAGTTTTACCATAAGCTGTGATATTGATTAAATCTGTTTTCTTTGTATTTGTGATTTCTAGATTAGATTTTATGAAACCATCTGTAGTCATTTTTTCCTTTTTTTCTTCATCCATATCTAGACCATCAATAATCGGTTGAATGACTTCCCTTGATTTCATAAGCTCTATATAATTTTCTGGACTAGCAGAAGATGATGATCCCCCTACATCTATACCAAAACCTGCTGCCATTGCAGCCATACTTGACATAGCTGAATTATTAGAGGATTTTATTCTAACAAGTGTATTTGACTGATAAGACTTTGGCAATACAAATGCTACTATAATAGCAATCACTGTACAAATCACTATGATCGGTATAATTACTTTTTTCTGCTCTCCCATTATAGAGAACAGCTTTCTTAAATCAATTGTATTATCATTATTATTTATATTATCCACTCTTTGCCCTCCTATTAATCTGTAATTGCCTTATAAGTAGTATAGATACCGAGAAGTGGTAAAATATCTTGTTTATAGTCGATTTTATTGGATTTAGGAATAAATACTATATCACCATCTTCTAAAGCTAAGTTCTGTGTGATATCGTGTTTTTCAATATAGTTTTTAATATTAGCTTCCTTTATATACATAGTGCCATCAATTATGCGGATCACTTGTGCTTTTTTGATGCGACCATATGTAGTCACCCAACCTGCTTTAGATATAGCATTGGTCACATTCATATCATCAGAAGCTAGTTCTACTGTTCCTGGATTATTCACTTCTCCTAATACTTGCACCTTGCGTGGTCCATAAGATGTAACGATAATTGACATATCTGGTATTTTTAAATACTTACTGAATTTCTGCATAAGTACAGTTTTGGCTTCTTCTATAGTAAGACCAGAGAGTTTTACAGAGCCAGCATATGGCAGATTTACATAACCATCTGTACCTATCATGATATTATCTAAGCCTTGTGCATCTTTGAAGCCGATTATACGCACTGATATAACGTCATATTTATATAGACGATATTGGTGATTATAATCTGTTATTGATGTTATCGCTGCTGGTTTAAAAATAGCAGTATCATCTGCCCCTACCTCTATAGGTACAGTATTCAATCCCATATACAATGTATTATCATCCGTCTTATCAGCTGCAAAAGAAGTAGCAGCAATCATGGATAATATTGCCGTTGTTACTATCACTTTTTTATACATAAAATTCCTCCATATTCTTTCTATGTATTGACTTTTCCTTTTTCATTAAGTTCTATTTTATACATATAGCCAAAATGCGTCAAGCCTTTAAATATGAAGCTTTTTTTCATATAAAATAACTAACACTATTAATGCTTATATATTTACTAATGAAATTATTTTTCTAATATATATTTATAAAAAATAAATGTTAGAATAAACTAGTTTATCCTAACATTTATTGAAAATATTATCACTTAATCTTTCATTAAAACTTTATAAATATAAATCATAGCTATAGCTAATAAAACAAAACCAGCTACTACACCGATCCAACCACTGCCTGCAATACCTGCTACTAAATATCCTAAGAAAGAGCATGTAGCTACTACGATTACATATGGAACTTGTGTACTTACATGGTCGATATGACTACATTGAGCTCCCGCAGAAGCCAAGATAGTAGTATCAGATATTGGTGATACATGGTCACCACCTACAGCACCAGCTAATACTGCTGCTACTGTAACTACTAAAAGATGTGGATCTGTAGATACTACAGCAAGTGCGATAGGAATCAAGATGCCGAATGTACCCCAAGAAGTACCAGTAGCAAAAGCAAGACCGATAGCTACAAGGAAGAACACTGCTGGCATGAACATACCTACAGTAGCATTATTGGAAACGATACCGCCAACATAACCACCGATATTCAAATAATCTTCACCGCAAACACCAGATAAGCTCCAAGCAAGACATAAGATAAAGATAGCAGGTGTCATTGCTCTAAAACCTTGATTGAAACATTCACAGAATTTACCAAAGCGGAGTACTCCACGTGGCACATAGAGTAAGAATGTGAACACTAAAGCGATAAAGGAACCAATTACTAGACCTCTAGCGGATTCACAATTAGCAAAAGCATCAGATACACTAGCACCATCTAAAATACCGCCAGTATAAAGCATACCGAAGATACAGCCACCGATTAAAACGATAAGTGGCAATAATAAATCTAAGATTTTACCATTACCTACTATTTCCATCTGTTCTTCTTTATATTCTTCAGGAATAATTAATTTACCATTGCTTCTTTGTTCTAAAGTCTTCATAGCGGCAAAATCTTTACCTGTCCAAATCAAGAACAACATAAAAATAATAGTAAACCATGCATACATATTAAAAGGAATTGTCTGCAAGAATAAGGAGAAACCATCAATAGCACTGTCTTCTGGAAGTGAAGAACTAACTGCTGCTGCCCAGCTAGATACTGGAGCGATAATACAAATTGGTGCTGCTGTAGCATCAATGATATAAGCGAGTTTTGCACGAGTTACATTAAATTTATCAGTAACAGGTCGCATAACTGTACCTACAGTCAAACAGTTAAAATAGTCATCGATAAAGATAACTACCCCTAAGATAGAAGTAACGAGTAAAGAACTGCGTTTTCCTCTGATTACACTTGCTGCCCATTCACCATAAGCACGAGAAGCACCAGAGCGAGCAATAGCTGCTACAATAATACCTAATAAGACCAAAAATACTAAAATATATACATTTCCGCCAACTTTATCGGACATAATCGCAAAGAATGCATCAATAGCAGCTAATAAATCAAAGCCTGTGAACATTAAAGCCCCTACAAAGATACCCACAATCAACGACATGTATACTTCTTTTGTCGCCAAAGCCAATACTATGGTAATTATCGGAGGCAATAGCGACCATGCTGATTCAACCATTCATTTCCATCCTTTCTTATATATACAAATTATAAATAGTTAAAAACAATAGCTATATTATACCATCTATAGACTATTTGGCAAAATGCTTTTTGATAACAATATCCTGTCCTTATTGACATACTCCCCATGCTTAAAGGCAGGGGATTCTTGGATACAAACGATATTTGCCTACTAAAATAGCAGGTCTTACTATATCTCTCCAAAGAAGGTTGATGCCCCAACCTTCCATATATTTATAGCAGCATTTCTATCTCTATCGTGGCTGGTTTTGCACTTTGCGCAAATCCACTCACGAACTGCCAAATTTTTAGTTTCAGGATTTTTTGTACCACAAATATGGCAAATTTGCGAACTTGGATAGTATCTATCTATTTTTTGCACTATGGAGCCAACTTTTCTT
>NZ_KB899578.1:0-64118 GCF_000378365.1 Megamonas rupellensis DSM 19944
AAAATATTATAATACAAAACGGATAAAGATAAAACTAAAAGGACTTAGTCCTGTAGAATACAGAATTAAATTTCAATTAGTAGCCTAATTAATATGTCCAATATTTTGGGTGCATATCATTTATCTGTACTCTTTATTTCTGTTTATATTTCTATTTTTATATTTATTTTTTCTTTTTAAGCATATAACCGATAGCTAAAATAATAATCCATAAAGGTAAAATATACAAAGCATTTCTAGTATCAGGAATTTGATACATCATGAATGCAATAAAAATCAAAAATACAATACATAAATAATTGATGATTGGATAACCAATAGATTTAAAATGTAAATCTTTATCTTGCCCTAAACGAGCTTTAGCTTTTCTAAATTTCAAATGTGTAACAATGATGATAAACCAACTAACAAGTACCGCTGCTACTGCAATAGAAACTAAATACATAAATACTTTTCCAGGGAAAAGATAATTTAAAACTACTGCGATTAATGTAATTCCTGAAGAAATGAAAATACCAACCATTGGCACACCATTTCTAGTTAAAGCAGTTAAAATCTTAGGAGCATTTCCTTGACTAGCTAAACCATATAACATGCGTGAATTACTATAAATAGCACTATTATAAACAGATATAGCCGCTGTTAATACTACTATATTTAATAAATTTGCTGCAGCAGGTATACCAATATTAGAGAAAATCTGTACAAATGGACTTGCTTCTAATCCTACTTCATTCCATGGATATAAAATCATTAAAACGACTAAAGTACCAATATAAAAAATAAGAATTCGCCAAATAACTTGGTTTATAGCTTTAGGGATAGATTTTTGTGGTTCATCTGCTTCACCTGCAGTAATACCGATTAATTCTATACCGCCAAAAGAGAACATAACTACTACTAAAGAAAGAGCAAGACCCCACCAGCCATTTGGCAAGTAACCGCCATGACTCCAAAGATTGCTAAGATTTTCAGGAAATGTTCCCATATCTGTACAAATAATATATATGCCAAAAATAATCATACAGCAAATAGCAACTACTTTAATAATAGCTGTACAAAATTCAAATTCACCATATAATTTTACATTAATTAAATTAATCACTGTAATGATAATTAAACAAATAAGAGCAGAAAGCCATTGTGGTACATCTGGCAACCAATAATTTATATAAATACCTACAGCTGTTAATTCTACCATACTAACGATGACATAATTCATCCAATAATTCCAACCAGATAAAAAACCTACGAATTCATGCCAATAAGTATTTGCATATGAACTAAATGAGCCAGAAACTGGATTATCTACAGCCATTTCCCCTAACATGCGCATGATAAAAAATATTACACAACCACCAATTAAATAAGATAGTGAAATAGCTGGCCCAGCCAATTGAATTGTTGAAGCCGAACCATAAAATAGACCTGTACCAATAGCGCCACCTAAAGCAATCATCTGTAAATGACGATTTTTCAAACCACGCTTTAGACTTTGCTGTGAATTTGTTTTCATTTTAATTCCCTCCATCAATCAAATAAGGTAATTAATTAAAAACCCTGTAGGTTTTCTATTCCTACAGGGTTTAATTATTAATAGTACAAATAGATGTTACTATTATACACTATTTTATTTGTAATTTAAAAGACCTTTTTCACCAGCAACAACATTTTGTCCAATTTTAAAAACTTCAACTTTATTATTGCCAGTAAAAGCAATAGGAGATACGAGTGATTTACCTGCTTCTTGTACAGCTTCTAAATCCACAACTACTAAAACATCACCTTGTTTTACTTCATCACCGACTTTTATATTAGAAGAAAAACCTTCGCCTTCCATTTCAACTGTATCAATTCCAATATGAATTAATACTTCTGTGCCGTCTTCTTTAGCTTCTAAACCAAAAGCATGACCAGTAGGGAAAGCAGCTGTTACTTTAGCATCAAAAGGTGCAACAACTGTACCATCTGTCAATTCAATACCGCAACCATCACCCATCATTTTTTGAGCAAATGCAGGGTCTGGAATATCGCTCATAGCCACCACTTTACCTGTCATCGGTGAAACAAAATTTTTTTCATTAGACTGAAATAGTTTTGAAAATAATCCCATTTATTTATCCTCCAAAATCTTAAACATACTACTTACGTTTTTTATTTATTATATACTAAGCTAGTATTACATTGCAATAAATATTCTAAATCATCATTAATTTTTGCAATTTAATTTCAAAATTTACTATAAAAAAAGACTTAATCTGGCATATAAACCAAAATTAAGTCTTTTTTATATCTTTAATATATATTTATTAAATTTAATCTGTCAATTTAAGTAATCTTTTACCATCTGCAATCGCCACAGCGGTTATGATGATGTCTGCCACCATCACGATATCCATCACCATTACCATCACGGTAACCGCGACCATAGCCACAACCATATCCATAGCCTTCGCCATCACAAAGAGCTTGTCTTTCTTCAATAGAAGCTAAAATTTTATCTGCTTGTTCTTGAGTAAGTCTGCCATCTGCTACACGTGCTGCTAATTGATCTTTTCTAAGTTCTAAAATTTCTGCTTTAAATTCATCTAATTTGCCAGCTTCTTTAGCGATAGTGCCAAAAGATTTACCTGTATCATGTCTTTCATCAATAACACTTTCTACGCTACGACCAGTGAGTCCAGCAACTATTTCTGCTGGATTATTATAAGCAGATGTTGCAAAAGCTGTAGTTGCAACGCTCAATGCTAATAATCCTGTAACGATAATTTTCTTTAAGTTTTTCATATTTATTCCTCCCTACTTATCTCTTATCTTTGATTATATTGTAGCAAGACTTTTTGTCAAAATTATGTCTTTTTTGTTTTATTTTAATGGTATTTTAAAAATAAATTTTGCCCCACCATCAAAATTATTTTGAGCAATTAGTTCTATATTATGCCTTTCCGCTATCTGTTTTGCTATAGCTAAACCTAAACCTGTACCTACTTTATTATGCTCACCATGAGTTTTGTAAAATCTATCAAAAATATGTGGCAAATCTTTTTCATTTATACCTATGCCATAATCACGAATAATAATTGTGTCATTTTTAACCAAAACATCTACCTTATTATTTTCAAAAGAAAATTTGATGGCATTATCTAATATAATCAAAAACATTTGACGGAGTCTTCCATAATCACCAGAAATTTTTAAATTAGGATTTTCTAAATCAATATTTATATTAATATTTTTATTTTTAGCAATCTGCCTTGCACTTCTAACTACATCAGAAATTACATCATTTAAATTTAACTCCTGCTTTTCAATCGCAAAATCTGGATTTTGTAATCTAGATAAATCAAGTAAATCCCCTACTAATCTTTGCAAAAATTTAGCTTCATTTAACATCTGTAAATGATATTCATCAATTTGATTAGGGTCTGTAATAATCTTATCACAAAGTGCTTCTAAAGAGCCTCTAATAACTGTTACTGGTGTTCTAAGTTCATGTGATATATTAGACACAAAATCCTTTCGCATTTGTTCTAATTTTAAACTTTCTTTACTAGCTTCATCTAAACGTCCAGCTAATAAATCCATTACATTTGCCAATTCTCCAACTTCATCTTTCTGTTTTATATTACATTTAGCCTGATAATTACCTTCGGCTAATTGCATTGCCACAGATTTCATCTTTGTCAAAGGTTTAGTGAAAAAATATGAAAATAATATTGCTAAAGCTAAAACAATAATAAGTGCTAAAATTATACTTATGCCTAAAATCATAAGCCCTTGATAAATCCCATCAGTGGTACCTTCTACAGGTGAATGCAATAATACAGCTCCCCATACTTTTCCATTTGCATCTTTTATCGGCACACCTACAGTTAACGTCAATTGTGATAAAACATCACTAAATCCTTCACTAAATACTGTTTTATCTTGAAAAACTTCTCTGATAACCTCACTGGCATTTGGTGGCAACTCAGAAAAAGTATAATTTGCATGCATCATTTTATGATGTTGCATATTTCTTGGTGTGATGACATTCATATTCTCGTCTACAATCCAGACATTATAGCCCATAATTTCACTACTAAAATATAAATGCGCGCCATATCCCATACCATTATATCGTTTACCACTTGATAATGATTGTGCTAGCGATTGTGCATAATTTTGTAATTGCGTCTTATGCAAATCCACAGTATATTGCTTGAATAACACTAAAAACACACCACTGATTATAATGGAAAAAATTATCAAAGCTAGCGCAAAACTTAAGCTTAATTTTAGAGCTATTTTATTGTTTAACATCATCACTTACCTCAAATTTATAGCCAACTCCCCAGATAGTTTTTATTTCCCACTTATCATGAGGATATTTTTCCAATTTAGCACGCAATCTCTTTATATGGCTATCCACTGTTCTACTATCGCCGATATAATCATATCCCCATAATTTATTCAATAACATATCACGAGAAAAAACTCTATCTTTTTTTGTAGCTAAAGTCCATAAGATTTCAATTTCTTTTTTTGTAAGTGATAATACTTTATTATCTATACTCACTGTATAATCAGCTAAATTTATCTGTAAATTATCATAACTAAAAACTTGTAAATTTTCTGTTTTAGGCTGAATACGTCTTAAAATAGCCTTTATTCTAGCCATTATCTCTCCTGGTGAAAAAGGTTTTACTATATAATCATCAGCACCAATTTCCAGTCCCATAATCTTTTCAAAATCTTCACCACGAGCAGTAATCATTATAATTGGCACATTAGAAGTTTTGCGAATTACTCGACACACTTCAAAACCATCTATTTTAGGCATCATGACATCTAATAAAATAATATCTGGTCTTTCCCTTTGAAATACATCTAAAGCCTCTTGTCCATCTACAGCAATAACAGTTTGATATCCTTCCTTTTTAGCATAAGCTTCTAAAATAGAAGTAATTTGTTTATTATCATCTACAATCAAAACCTTCATAAAAAAACTCCCTTTATATCTATATTTTTTATTCTAAAAGTTTATAAAAAAAGTGCATAAGATAAAGTAAAAACTTTTTCTTACACACTTTTAGCTTACCCTATTTTTATATTACAAACAAGGTGAATATATTTAGATTTTTTCAGTAGTGGAAATAGCAGGTTCTTTAGCTACAGCATCTGCTTGTTTTTCTTCTACTACTTCAGCATTTTTCACTTCTTCTGTAGTGGAAGTTTCTTTTTCTTCGCTATTTGCTTCTTTGATTTCGCAAACGCCTTCTAAGCTACCAGTTTCCATGATAATTTTTAAATCTTTTTCTTCTAAAGTTTCTTTTTCAATCAAAGCTTTAGCGATTAAATGAAGTTTATCTATATTTTCGATTAATAATTTACGACATTCATCGTAAGCTTCTTCAATATAACGACGAACTTCTTTATCAATAGCACAAGCTACATCTTCACTGTAATTGCGTTGATTATTGAAATCACGACCTAAGAATACTTGATGATCTTGTCCATCACCAAAAGCAATTGGACCTAATACATCGCTCATACCATATTGAGTAATCATGCTACGAACTAAACCAGAAGCTTGTTGAATATCATTAGAAGCACCTGTACTGATTTCTTTAAGTACAACTTCTTCAGCAACACGACCACCGAGCATAGTTTTCAATCTATCAAGTAACTCTCCACGTGTAGCATAAGAGCGATCTTCTTTTGGTAACATTAAAGTATAACCACCAGCTCTACCACGAGGAATAATTGTTACTTTATGCACAGGATCAGCATTTGGTAATAATAAACCAATTAACGCATGACCACCTTCATGATATGCAGTTAGACGTTTTTCACGATCACTGATTACTTTAGATTTTCTTTCAGGACCTGCAATTACACGTTCTATTGACTCTTCTAAAGAATTCATAGAAATAGTCTTTTTATTTCTGCGTGCAGATAAAAGCGCAGCTTCATTTACGAGATTGCTTAAATCAGCACCTGTAAAACCTGGTGTACGGCGAGCTAATACATCAAGATTAACATCACTATCTACAGGTTTACCTTTTGTATGCACTTTTAAAATAGCTTCACGGCCACGAACGTCTGGTCTATCAACAACGATTTGTCTATCAAAACGTCCTGGACGTAAAAGAGCTGGGTCTAAGATATCTGGTCTATTTGTAGCTGCGATGATAATAATACCTTCATTAGCTGCAAACCCGTCCATTTCAACGAGTAATTGGTTAAGTGTTTGTTCACGTTCATCATGACCGCCACCTAAACCTGCTCCACGCTGACGACCAACAGCATCAATTTCATCGATAAATACGATACATGGTGCATTTTTCTTGGCTTGTTCAAATAAATCACGAACACGAGATGCACCAACACCAACGAACATTTCCACAAAATCAGAACCACTGATAGTGAAGAATGGAACGCCAGCTTCACCAGCTACAGCTTTAGCAAGTAAAGTTTTACCTGTACCTGGAGGGCCAAATAATAATACACCTTTTGGAATTCTTGCACCAAGGTCATTGAATTTCTTTGGATGTTTTAAGAACTCTACAACTTCAGCAAGTTCTTGTTTTGCTTCATCAGCACCAGCAACATCACTGAAAGTAACTTTTACTTTACCATCACCCATCATTTTGGCACGGCTTTTACCAAAGCTCATTACACGGCTACCGCCACCTTGTGACTGTTGCATGATGAAAAACCATACACCAATGAGTAAAAGCATAGGAAGTAAAGAAGAAAATAATGTTGTCCACCATGGTGTTTCAGGCGGATTTTCTGCTTTTATATCTACGCCATTATCGCGAAGAGTTTTTACAAGTTCTTCATCACTATTTGGATATCCTGGAGTAATAGTTGTAAATTCTGTACCATCTTTCAATGTACCTTTAATATTGCTATTTTGCATAACAACTTTAGCTACATTTTTGTCATCGACTTGTTTTACAAATTCAGTGTAATTTATTTCTTGTTTATTGCTTGTATCTACTGAAAAATGGTCGATTACAGTTATTGCTACAAGAATGATTAACAAGTAAAAACCCACATTCCTCAAAAATTTATTCAATCTTATGCCTCCTCATAGCATTGTCTTCAAATCATAATGATTAATTATATCATATAAACAAGTTAATTAATAGTTATTCTATGTTAATTATCATTATTTTGTATATACTTCTGGTTTTAAAATACCAATATATGGTAAATTACGATATTTGCTATCATAGTCTAAACCATAGCCAACTAAAAATTCGTTAGGCACTTCAAATCCTACATAATCAACTTTTACATCAACTTCTCTGCGTTCAGGTTTATTTAATAATGCACATAATTTTACGCTAGCTGGATGACGAGATTCCATATTTTTCAATAAATAAGATAAAGTAAGACCAGAATCTACAATATCTTCAATGATGATAACATGTTTGCCTTCAATGCTAAAATCTAAATCTTTTAAGATTTTAACTGCACCGCTACTAGTAGAACCTTTACCATAACTAGATGCTGCCATAAAATCAAAAGATACAGGAACATTGATTTCACGTACTAAATCAGCGTAGAAAATAATAGCACCTTTTAAAATACCAATAGCATAAATTTCTTTACCAGCATAATCACGATTGATTTCATCTGCAATTCTCTTTACACCTTCACGTAATTGCTCTTCTGTATAAAGTACACTCTGGATATCATCTTTCATTGTTTTCATAATTTAAAACCCACCTAATTATTATTTTTTTAATTTTAAATATAGTATATGTTTACTATTTTTATTTACTAAATAATTATTATCTTGTTGTATACCAGCTATCCAAATAATTCCCTTTTCATCACAAATCAAAGGAATTTTATCTCTATCTTCTGTCGGTATCTTTCTATCAATTAGAATGTCTTTTACTTTTTTACTGCCTGTCATGCCTTTAGGAGTTATTCTATCCCCATTTTGTCTTTTGCGAATAAATAAAGCTCCCTTAATCTTATCCATATCAACAAAACAATGTTCTCGACCAGATAATTTCATGACCTCATCTTGCCCGCAGATTTTATCTATAATCAATGATTGTTCATAAGGCAATTTTATTTCTTTTTTCGTCAAAAGTAAACCTAAATCTATTTTTATGGATATATTTTGCTCTTTTTCCTCAGAATTTTCAATTGGCAAAATTTCTTTTTCACTAAAAGTTAATCTATCATAATTTATCTTTACTTGCAAATTCTTCGGTAATTGCAAAATTAAACCAGTATGTCCATTGTATAAAAACTTATCAATTTTATCAATATGAACAAAACTAATATTTTCTAAATTCCTTTTAAATTCTTTTATAATATACCTATATAAAGCATTTCTTATTGCCTTATGTTCTTGTTTTAATACTTTGATATCTATTTTTATATATTTTCTACCTTGATTATCTATATCTACTATGACTTTATCTCGATAAAAATTTTTTACATAGTAATTTATAAAATCATTTTCTTGAGCAATAATCTTGGCACTATTGCAAATAGCTGTTACTACTTTAGGATTATATGCTTTTAATCTAGGGATTAAATCTAAACGTATGCGATTGCGTTCATAATCTAAACAATTATTCGTTTCATCTAAACAAGGATTGATATTTTCAACTGAGCAATATGCTTCAATTTCTTCACGATATAAACATAAAAATGGTCGTATAATATCTTCATTTTTAGCTTTCATACCGCTAAGACCTGCTGTTCCTGCACCTCTTAAAAGATGCTGTAGTATAGTTTCTGCTTGGTCATTTAAATGATGTGCTGTTACTATTTTTGTAGCATTTTGTGCTTTCGCTATTTTGCGTAAAAATTGATAACGCAATTTTCTAGCCAAAGTTTCTACAGATAATTTTTCTGTTTTAAGATGCTCTAATACATTTAAATGTTCCATAAAAAAAGGAATATTTTTTTGCTCACAATAATTTTTTACATACCATGCATCATTTAATGAACTTTCCTTGCGAATACCATGTTCAGCATGAGCTACAATAATCTCTAATTTATATTTAACACTGAGTTTTTGGAAGATATCCACAAGTGCCATAGAATCTGGCCCACCGGAACAAGCAATCAATAATTTATCATGAGCCTTAAATAAATCATATTCTCTAGCAAAATTTTCTACGCGCTCAATTATTTCCATTATATTTATTACATCTACATTATTATTTACGCTCATAAAAAAATTACCTCAAGATTAAATTCATATTCATATAATTTCCCAGCTATTAACAAAAAGCACTCTTTAAAAAATTAAAGAGTGCTTCTTAGTTTTATTCATATTTACGAGAACCGCCACCACGGCCACCACGTTTAGAATCTGTCTTACGACGTAAATCAGTAAGTTTTTCATCACTATCTTTTAAAAACTTGGATAATTTATCTTCAAAAGAAGCGCCGCTATTATTGTGTTTACGGAAGTCATTATTAAATTGCTTACGAGGAGCAGGACGATAATTACTACTCTGTGCAGGACGAGTATTTTGTTCTTCGACTTTTTTCTCCTGTAATTGTTTAATAGATAAACCTATTTTTCCATGGTCATCAACACTTAGTACTTTAACTTTGACTTTGTCTTTTTCTTTCAAAAAATCATTTACATCTTTAACGTAAACATCTGCAACTTCAGAGATATGTACTAAACCAACTTTTCCACCAGGTAATTCAACAAAAGCGCCAAATTTAGTAATACCTGTTACAACACCTTCTAGGATATTGCCAACTTCGATTGACATACTACTTTTATGTCCTCCTTAAGATAATTAGCTTTAAGCTTTTATTATTATAACCTTGCTAAACAAATAGTGTCAATAAAATGTTATTCTTTTTCTTCAGAAATATATGGCACTTCGCCTGGTTTTGTCATACCTAGCTCTTCACGAGCTACTTTTTCCACATATTCGAGCTTATTTAAATTATCTTTTTCTCTACTTAATTCTTCATTTATTTGCTTTGCTTTATTTAATCGCTCTTCGGCTATAATAGTCTGTTCTTCTACTTGGCTTAAATACACTTCTTGTTTAATAATTATAAATCCTAAATAACCAATCATTATCACAAAAGCGAATATTATAAACCGCTCCATTATTTTTCTGAACATATTTTCACCTATTAATTTATATTTCCCTAATACTAATCTAAACCTAACATATTTGCAATAACATCTGCTATATTATCGGAAGCATATGGTTTCTTTAATACCTTAGCATTATTTCTAAGTTTTGGCAAAATAGTTGCATCAGATAATACTTCACGTACTACTGCATCTAAAGTATCTTGATGTTTCACCCAAATAGCAGCACCATTATCAGAAACAAATTTTGCATTATCCACCTCTGGCCCTGGTATTGGGTCATGTAAAATCATTGGTAATTCTCTAGTCAATGCTTCACTTATTGTAAGTGCACCAGGTTTACTAATTAAGAATGTAGCCACAGACATAAATTCTTGAATATTATGCGAATATCCCCATACGAAAATTTTATGCTTGGAATGCTGTGCATATTCATTCATCTCTGACCAAAGCGCTACATTTGCTCCTGTAATTACGAGAATTTGAATATCTTTTTTCAAGCGTTCTAATTGGCAAAGTGCATTTTTTACGCCACCTAAACCAAGACCGCCACCCATAATCAAAGCTACAGGTTTATCTTTTTCCAATTTGAATTTTGCCAATAAATCATCTCGATTATAATCTACACGGAAATTATATCCCACAGGTATACCTGTAACAAAAATACGTTCTTCTAATAAACCTTGATTTACCATTTCTTTTTTCAATAAATCATTAGCAGTAAAATAAATATCAATATTTTTATATAACCAAAATTGATGTACACAAAAATCTGTCATCACTGTGATTAAAGGAATATTTATTTCCCCTGTTTGCTTTAGATAAGATGCAGCTGCACATGGAAAAGGATGAGTACAAATCACCATATCAGCTTCATATTTTTTTATAAGCTCACGCATATCTTTTTTCATAGCATGAGCAAAAACAGATTGTATAGTACTTCCTTTTGTAGAATCTGATGTAAATTTATAGAAAAATTCATACACGCTTGGTGTATGGTCGAGCATCTTTAAATATATATCTTTAACTAGACTATTGAAATAGGCTGTTTCTGTTGACATAAAATCAATAACATTTA
Organism: Megamonas rupellensis DSM 19944; assembly: GCF_000378365.1. Taxonomy (NCBI): domain Bacteria; kingdom Bacillati; phylum Bacillota; class Negativicutes; order Selenomonadales; family Selenomonadaceae; genus Megamonas; species Megamonas funiformis. The sequence continues at coordinate 11,169 of NZ_KB899578.1, forward strand.
TTTTATTGACAGGATATTTTCTCTTTATTGCCTCTGCAACAGCATTGGCAGCCTTATTATGACCAGACCCCATTGATGCTGTAACCACTAGAATATTTTTACCTGACATATATTTTCCCCCAGATTATCAACTTAGTTCAATCATATTTTAATTTCGAATTTGTTAAATATGTATTAAAGTCTTCTTATTACTTGCAATAATTTACATTTTATCATATTCATTTTATACTGTAAAACAAATAGCTATTAATTATATGTAAAAAATAAATTAAATACTATCTATAAAAATCAAGTATAGGAGGTAATATTTATTTATGAATAAACGTTGGGAAATTCTACCCATTGATGAAAAAAAACAAATCTTATTAGAAAAGAATTTGCATATATCTTCTAGTCTAGCTGAAATTTTAACTAGAAAAAATCTTGATGAAAACTCAGCTAAATTATTTCTCAATCCCACAAAAATTCCCTATCATGACCCTTTTTTTCTAAAAGATATGGAAAAAGCTTGCCAAAGACTTTTATTAGCTTTAAAAAATAAAGAAAAAATCTGCATTTATGGTGATTATGATGTAGATGGTGTCAGCTCCACTGCTCTTTTAATGACAGTTTTTACTAGATTAGGCTTTAATATAGACTATTATTTACCTGACCGCCATAGCGAAGGCTATGGTCTTCATATCGAATCCCTACAAAAATTAATACCTAAATACGATTTATTAATCACTGTTGACTGTGGTATTACAGCTCTTGATGAAGTTGATTATGCCAAAGATAAAATTGATATGATTATCACAGACCACCATTTACCTCGTGAAATTCTTCCTGATGCCTTTGCTATTATCAACCCTACACAATCACAATGTAATTATCCCAACAAAAATCTTTGCGGTGTAGGTGTAGCCTTCAAACTTTGTCAAGGACTATATCAAAGCTTAAATAAGGATATTCATGAATTAGAAAATTATTTGGATATTGTAGCTTTAGGCACTATAGCTGATATTGTACCTCTTGTTGACGAAAATCGTCGCATTGTCAAAAAAGGATTAGCTCATATTCAAAACTTAGGTATAAAAACTTTAATTGAAATCTGCAATTATGATGAAAATAATATAAATACGGGTCATATTGGTTTTGGTGTAGCTCCTCGTCTAAATGCTGCGGGAAGATTGACTCATGCTAGCATTGCTGTTGAATTATTATTAACCACTGATAAACAAACAGCTCATCAAAAAGCATTATATCTAGATGAAGAAAATAAACAACGTCAAGAAATTGTAGAAAATATTTTTCACGAAGCTGTCAAAAAAATTGAAGAAAATAATCTTCAAGAAAATAAAATCATCATTGTTGTTGGCGAAAATTGGCATGAAGGTGTTATCGGTATAGCAGCTTCTCGCCTACAAGAAAAATATTATCGACCTATAATAATCATAGCGACTAAAGATAATATTGGTAAAGCCTCTTGCCGTAGCATAGATGGACTCCATATGAAAAATGCCCTCACTTATTGTGAACAAGATTTAATGGTTTATGGAGGTCATTCCAAAGCAGCAGGTTTTACGATTGATTTAGCTAAATTAGATGATTTTATTTCACATATGCAAACATATGCTAATGAACATTTAATAGATGAAGATTTAATACCAATTTATCAAGTAGAAACAGTTTTAACACCTCAAGATATAACCATGGATTTTATCGAGGAATTATCTTTACTTGAACCTTTTGGCATGGGAAATCCTAAACCACAATTTGTCTGTCAAAATCTTTTAGTCACTAAAAGCATGAAAATGGGCAAAGAAAATAATCATTTACGTTTTAATTTTGCTTATAATAATACACAATATACTGCTATTGGTTGGCATATGGCAGATGTTGCCGATGATATAAATAATAAATATGTAGATATTTTATTCCAGCCTGAATTAAACCACTGGAATGACCATACTTATCTACAATTTAAATTAAGTGATTTACGTCAAAGCAAACGAAAAATTTCTTATTTAGAAGAATTTCCTGCTTATGACACAATCGGCAAAATATATCTTTGTCTGCGCAATCAAGAAAAAAAATATGGTCAAAGTATATTTTCCCTTAAAGATTGTCAAGCTTTATTAAAACAAATTTACAATCTAAATTTATCTGATTACAGTATAAAACAATGCCTGATTATTTTAAGTGAAATTAACATTTTAACGATAAATCAAGATAAAATTAAATTATTATCTTTACCTAATCAAAAAATAGATATAAAAAATTCTCCGACTTTTGCTAAGCGATTTAATCTACAAAAGCTTTAAAAACCTTGATAAATTGACTTGAAATAATTTATTATATATAATTATAGAAGTTTTTTATTAGTAAATAATCAAAAATTTCAACTTAAAATATTGGAGGTAGATTAGTTTGAAGTATATGAGCGGAAAAGAACTCCGTAGAAGATACCTTGACTTTTTTGTCAAAAATGGACATTTAGAACTTCCTAGTGCATCTTTAATTCCAAAAGATGACCCTAGCTTATTGATGATTGGTGCTGGTATGGCTCCTTTCAAAGCTTATTTCACAGGTAAAATGACACCACCTTGCACTCGTATCACTACAAGTCAACGTTGTGTTCGTACTGGTGATATTGAAAACGTAGGTCGCACAGCTCGCCATCATACTTATTTTGAAATGCTTGGTAACTTCTCCTTTGGTGATTATTTCAAATATGATGCTATTAAATGGGCTTGGGAATTTTTAACTGGAGAATTAGAACTTCCAAAAGATAAACTTTGGGCTACAATCTATCCTGATGATGAAGAAGCATATAAAATTTGGACAACAGAAACTGACATCAATCCAGAACATATCGTTAAATTAGAAGATAACTTCTGGGAAATTGGTAGCGGTCCTTGCGGTCCTGACTCTGAAATTTTCATTGACCTCGGTGAAGAACGTGGTTGTGGTAGCCCTACATGTGGCGTTGGTTGCGATTGTGACCGTTATCTTGAAATTTGGAACCTTGTATTTACTCAATTTGATCGTACTGAAGATGGAAAATACAATCCACTTGTACATAAAAACATTGATACAGGTTGTGGTCTTGAACGTCTTGCTTCAGTATTACAAAATAAACCATCTAACTTTGAAACAGATTTAATGTTCCCTATCATTGAATATGCTAGCAAAGTTGCTAATAAAGAATATGGTAAAGATAAAGAAACAGATATTTCTTTAAAAGTTATTGCTGACCATGCTAGAAGTATTTCCTTCATGGTTATGGACGGTATCTTACCTTCTAATGAAGGTCGTGGCTATGTACTTCGTCGTTTATTACGTCGTGCTGTACGTCATGCTCGTATGCTTGGCATCGAAGATAAATTCTTAACTGGCGCTGTTGATGTAGTTGCTGAAATCTACAGTGGTGTTTATGATGAACTCACAAATAGAAAAGATTACATCAAAAAAGTAATCAGCTTAGAAGAAGACCGTTTTGCAACTACATTAACTCAAGGTATGGATTTATTAAATGCTGAAGTTGAAAAATTAAAAGCTGAAAATAAAACTGTTCTTGATGGTGAAGTTGGTTTCAAACTCTATGATACTTATGGTTTCCCTTGGGAATTAACAGATGAAATTCTCCATGAAAATCATATGACTTTAGATAAAGAAGCTTTTGATAAAGCTATGGACGAACAACGCACTCGTGCACGTAATGCTCGTGGCGAAAACAAACGCATGGATATTCCTGATTTACGTGATAGCAATATCGGTGAATTAAAAGTTGATGAAACTGCTCGTCAAGCTAAAATCGTTTGCATTTGGAAAGATGCTAAAACTACAAATAGCCTTGAAGACGGCGATGAAGCTGGTCTTATCTTAGACGTTACACCATTTTACGCTGAAGGTGGCGGACAAGAAGGCGATATTGGTAGCTTAAAAACAGATATGGGTAATGCACAAGTTATTGATACTAAAAAATTACCTGATGGTTCTGTTTATAATATTGTTCATGTAACTGAAGGTAGTCTTCATGTTGGAGATACTGTAGAAATAACTGTAGATATGGAAAATAAACTCGCTTCTGCACGTAACCATACAGCAACACATCTTTTACAAGCTGCTTTAAAACGTGTTGTTGGCGACCATATCAATCAAGCTGGTTCTGCTGTAAATGCTCATCATTTACGTTTTGACTTCTCTAGCTTTGAACCAATCTCTGCTGAACAATTACAACAAGTAGAAGAAATGGTAAATGCTGAAATTTTAACAGGTAAAGATGTAGAAATTTCTCATATGAACCAAGAAGATGCTAAAAAAGCTGGTGCTATGGCATTATTCGGTGAAAAATATGGCGATATCGTTCGTGTAGTTACTGTACCTGGATTTAGTATGGAACTTTGCGGTGGTAGCCATGTTAAAAATATCGGTCAAATCGGCATGTTTAAAATCATTGGTGAATCTGGTGTAGCTGCTGGCGTTAGACGTATTGAAGCTATCACTGGTAAAGCTGCTATTGATTATATGAATGCTAAAGCTAAACTTTTACAAACAGCTATAACAACTTTAAAAACTAACGAAAGCAATCTTTGCGATAAAATTGCAAACCTTCTTCAAGAAAATAAAGAAATGAAAGCTGAAATTGCTAAAGTTCAAGCTGAACGTGCTAAAGCTGATTCCAATAAATTATTAATGGCATTAAAAGAATATAATGGTGTTAATGTAATTGTTGGTAAAATCCAAGCTGCTAACATGGATGAACTTCGCAACAATGCAGACCTTCTTTGCAACAAATTCGATAAAGCTGGTGTAGTTGTTCTCGGTGCTATACTCAACGATAAAGTTAACTTCGTTGTAAAAGTAAATAAAGACGGTGTAGCTCGTGGCTTACACGCTGGTAAAATTGTAAAAGAAGTAGCTATGGTTACTGGCGGTAACGGTGGCGGTCGTCCTGATATGGCTCAAGCTGGTGGTAAACAACCAGAAAAATTAAATGATGCTTTTGCTAAAGCTCATGAAGTAATTCAATCTCAAATTAAATAATTATATTTAAACTAGCAAGGGGGCTAATTATCTAGCCTCCTTTTGTTTTCTTAAAGTAATATTGACTGTCTTTAAAACTATTTTTTTGTTATAATTAGTACATAGATTATAGATTAATCTACTATATGACAATATATAGATATTTTGAGGTGATTATTATGTCCAACATTAAAGATGAAACTATGATGTTTAATTTTGGTGCAGATGATGATAAAGCAGCAAAAGCACTTTGCTTATCTTGCCGTGCTATGCTCGAAAAAGGTTACAGTCCAATCAATCAATTAGTTGGTTATCTTTTATCTGATGACCCAGCTTATATCACAAGTAACAAAAATGCTAGAAATGAAATTCGTAGATTAGGACGAGATGAATTGCTAGAAGAACTTGTACGTTTCTATTTAGAAAACAATGAGAATATAAAAAAAGGTGAATAAATATTTATGAGAATAATGTCCCTTGATATCGGTGATAGAACTGTTGGCATTGCCGTAAGCGATGAACTTTTATTTACAGCACAAGGTGTAGAAACAATTCGCCGTAAATCTTATAAACACGATTTAGCTCGTATTCGCGAATTAAGCAAACAATACGAAACTAAAAAATTTGTCGTTGGCTTACCTAAAAATATGAATGGTACAGTTGGCGAACGATGCGATATTGTAAAACATTTTACAGATAAAATCCTAGAAGATATTCCTGATGCTGAAATTATCTTTTGGGATGAACGTTTATCTACTGTTGCTGCTGACCGTTATTTATTAGAAGCTGATGTCAGTCGTGCAAAACGCAAAAAAGTTATTGATAAAATGGCTGCTGTATTTATTTTACAGGGCTATCTTGATAGTTTAAAATAACTTAAATTTTATGATTTCATTTGGAGACTTTTTATTTATATGACTAGAATTGATAGACGAAATGCAGACCAATTGCGTCGTTTTAAAATAACAAAATACTTTCAAAAATATCCAGCTGGCTCTGTTTTAATTGAAACAGGCAATACTAAAGTAATTTGTGCTGCTACTATTCAAGATGGTGTTCCTTCATTTTTACGTGGTAGCGGTACAGGCTGGTTAAATGCTGAATATTCCTTACTTCCATCAGCGACATTGACTCGTTCTCCTAGAGAAGCCTCTCGTGGTAAACAAAATGGCAGAACACAGGAAATCCAACGCCTTATAGGACGTTGCCTTCGCAGTGTTATGGATTTTAAAGCTTTAGGTGAAAGAACAGTCATTATTGACTGTGATGTAATTCAAGCCGATGGTGGTACGCGAACAGCTTCAATCACTGGAGCTTTTGTAGCATTAGCTGAAGCTTTAGCCACTATCTACGACCCTAAAAAACCATTTCCATTAAAAGATTTCATGGCTGCCATAAGCGTAGGTATCTCTAAAGATAATGAACCTATATTAGATTTATGTTATGAAGAAGATTCTACCGCTATAGCTGATATGAATATCGTCATGACAGGCGAAGGCCATTTTGTAGAAATTCAAGGTACTGGTGAAAAACAACCTTTTACACATGAACAATTCAGTAAAATGCTCGCCTATGCTCAAAAAGGTATTGATGAATTAATCTCTTATCAAAAAGATATTTTAGGTAATGACTTAGTTTGGAAAATAGGAAGGATTCCATGATGAAAAAAATTATTGTAGCTACAAAAAATCAAGGCAAAATAAAAGAAATGATAAATGCATTTAAAAATTTACCTGTAGAACTTCATTCTTTAAGTGAATTTGGCCCTTTACCTGATGCTGTTGAAGATGGTACTACTTTTGAAGAAAATGCTATCAAAAAAGCAAAATTTTACGCTCAAAAAACAGGCTATGCTTGTTTAGCAGATGATTCAGGTTTAACCATTGATATTTTAGATGGAGCTCCTGGTATTTATTCAGCTAGATTTGCTGGTTATCATGCAGACGATTTAGCTAATAATAAAAAAATGATTGAAGAACTACAGAAAAAAAATGTAGAGCAATCAACTGCTCAATATGTTTGTTCTTTAGTCTTTGTAGATACTGATGGCAAAACATTAACTTGTACTCAAAAATGTGAAGGTATCATTCGCATTTTCGCTCAAGGAAATAATGGCTTTGGTTATGACCCATATTTTTTTGTTCCTGATTTGCAAAAAACTATGGCTGAATTAACTATTGAAGAAAAAAATAATATTAGTCATCGTGGCAAAGCACTACGTGAAATGGAAATCCAACTAGGTGAATATTTAAAATGAAAATAGGAATTATGAGTGATAGTCATCATGATCTATCTGCTATTGATGATGCAATTTGTCTAGCTGACGATGTAGATTGTTGGCTTCATGCTGGCGATAGTATTGATGATGCTGGCTATTTAGCTGATGTATCTAAAAAACCTGTATATGCTGTTCCTGGTAATATAGATTGGTTTTCCACTAAGCCAAAAGAAATATTAGTAGAAATTGCTGGCAAAAAAATATTTTTGACCCATGGTCATAAATATAATGTAAAATGGACAACTAAATATCTATATGAACAAGCCTCTAAATTAGGTGCAGATATAATAGTTTATGGTCATAGTCATGTAGGTAACGAAGAGCATGTAAATGATAAAATAATCATTAATCCAGGAAGTGTTTCTGAACCTCGAGATGGTCTAGACCCTTCTTTCATGATAATTGATATAAATAATGAAAAAATAAATCTTCAACGCATATTTTTAAAATAAAAGTTTTTTATATTTAAGATAAATATTTATAATGATTTTATATATTTATTTAATAAAATTATGTACTAAAATAAATAACTTTTTATATTTTTTAGTCTATAAATATATTTTATTTATAAAAGTGAACAGCCTTCAACTTTAATAATATTAAGGCTTCCAGCCATTTTAGGTGTTGAAAGACATTCAAAAATATGCTAAAATTTTCATTACATGAGGATATTTTTATCCAATTTGTTCGTGATAAATCCCCCACTACTTTTAACCAGTGGTGAGAGTTAATTTATTAGAGATGGGACAGATCTCAAAATAGATAAATTCTTATTTATTTAAAAATTTTCTACTTAAAAAATATATACTTATTAAGTAAAAATATGTCCTTAACCGTTAGTCATTAATGGGGATTGCCTAAATTTAGGAAGTTTAATAAAACAATGACTAAATATTTTAATCCATTGGAGGGGTTATGGTGCGTACAATCCAAGCAGAACAAATCACTCAAGAAGTAGCGCAGATGTGTAAAGAAGCTGCCTACTATTTACCAGGAGATGTGTTTGCCGCATTAGAAAGAGGTAGACTTAGTGAAAAATCTCCAGTAGGAAGAGAAGTACTCGACCAAATTATCACAAATGCAAAAATTGCAAAAGAAGAAGACAGACCTATTTGCCAAGATACTGGTATGACTATTGTTTTTGTTGAATTAGGTCAAGATGTTCACATTGAAGGCGGCAACTTAAATGACGCTATCAATGCTGGTGTAGCTAAAGGTTATACTGAAGGCTATTTACGTAAATCCGTTGTAGCTGAACCACTTTTCGATCGTAAAAATACTCAAGATAATACACCAGCTGTTATCTACACAGAAATCGTTCCTGGCGATAAATTAACTATCCAAGTTGAACCAAAAGGTTTCGGTAGCGAAAATAAATCTGGCTTAAAAATGCTTGTACCGGCTGATGGTGTAAAAGGCGTTAAAAAAGCAGTTATGGATATTATCCTTCATGCTAGCTGCAATCCTTGCCCACCAATGGTTGTTGGTATTGGTATTGGCGGTACTATGGACCGTGCTGCTGTTATGTCTAAAAAAGCATTACTTCGTCCAACTAATGTTCGTAATGCTCATCCTGAATATGCAAAACTTGAAGAAGAGCTTTTAGAATTAATCAACCAGACAGGTATTGGTCCACAGCTCGGTGGTACAACAAGTGCTCTTGCTGTTAATATCGAATGGGGTCCTACTCATATTGCTGGTCTTCCTGTGGCTGTAACAATTTGTTGCCATGCATGCCGTCATTCTAAACGCGTATTATAATTTATTCGGGAGGTACATTTAAATGGCTGATAAAATTCGCATTACAACACCTTTGACTGAAGAACAGTCTCGTAAATTAAAAGTAGGCGATAGCGTTCTTATTTCTGGCGTTATCTATAGCGCACGTGATGCTGCTCATAAAGTTATGACAGAAGCACTTGCTCGTGGTGAAAAACTTCCAATTGATTGGAGCAATCAAATTGTTTATTATCTTGGACCAACTCCAGCTAAACCTGGTAATCCAATTGGTTCTTGCGGTCCTACAACTTCTGGTCGTATGGACGCTTATACTCCTACAATGCTCGAACAGGGTATTAAAGGTATGATTGGTAAAGGTTCTCGTGATAAAGCTGTTATCGAATCCATGAAGAAAAATGGTGTTACTTATTTTGCCGCTGTTGGTGGTGCTGCTGCACTTATTTCCAAATGCGTAAAAAAATATGAAGTAATCGCTTATCCAGAACTTGGTCCTGAAGCACTTGCAGCTCTTACTGTTGAAGATTTCCCTGCAATCGTAGTTATTGACTCTGAAGGTAATAATTTCTATGAAATGGGTCAGGCTCCATATCGCACTTTAGATATGGATAAACTTTAATAATTAACAAAATCCTGAGCTCCTTTATTATCTTCTAGGAGGAGCTCAGTTTATTTTGCGAACCGTGGGACACACGGGGATAGCCATCTATCATTTATATTACATATAATTAATATATGGAAGCTTTTTTAAGCATGTCATAAGGTGTGTAAATTTTCCCTATGAAAATTAAAAAGTACAGGAGGTTCAAGGATGATTCACACAACATTTTATATTCGCAGATTACATTCCCTCTGCGGTATTGTTCCTGTAGGTTTATTCTTACTCGAACATATCTTTACAAACTCTATGGTATTAGGTGGACCAGCTCCATTCAATGCAGCAGTTGAGCATCTTGCATCTATTCCACATGAAATTATGCTTCCTTTGGAAATTTGCTTCATTTTAGTTCCATTCCTTTTCCATGGTCTTTATGGTTTGTACATTTTAATGCAAGCTAAAAACAACGTAAAAAGCTATGGTTATGCTCGCAACTGGAATTTCTATTTCCAAAGAATAACTGCTGTTATTATCTTCCTTTTCTTAATCTGGCATGTTGTTTATCTCCGCATTATGGTAAAAGGTGGCGGTACTCCTATTTCCTTCGAATTATTACAAGCTTATTTCCAAAATCCGCTTGTATGGGGTGCTTATACAATCGCTATGATTGCATCTATTTTCCACTTCTTTAACGGTCTTACTACATTCACTATGACATGGGGTATTGCAAAAGGTCCTCGTATCCAGACTTTCTTCTCTCGTGTATTCATGGCAATCTTTGTAGTATTATCCCTTTTAACAATTGCTTTCATGAGCATGTACTGGTTTTAATCTATAAATTCTGATATAAGGAGAGACTCACGTGAAATCTACAAAAAAAATCATCGTTGTCGGTGGCGGTTTATCCGGTCTTATGGCTACGATTAAAATTTGTGAATCTGGCGGTATTGTAGACTTATTCTCTTATTGCCCAGTAAAACGTTCCCACTCCCTCTGTGCACAGGGTGGTATTAATGCTTGTATGGATTCCAAAGGTGAACATGATACTGTTTGGGATCATATCGATGACACAATTTATGGTGGCGACTTCCTTGCTGACCAATTAGCAGTTAAAGGTATGTGCGAAAACGCTCCAAAACTTATTAAAATGTTCGACCGCATGGGTGTTCCTTTCACTCGTACACCAGAAGGTAACCTTGACCTTCGTAACTTCGGTGGTGCAAAACATAAACGTACTTGCTTCGCTGGTGCTACTACTGGTCAACAGCTTTTATATGCTCTTGATGAACAAGTTCGTAAACTTGAAGTAAAAGGCAAAGTTAAAAAATACGAATTCTGGGAATTCGTTCACATCATTAAAAACAAAGAAGGCATCTGCCGTGGTATCACTGCTCAGAACATGAATTCCATGGAAATTGAAGCTTTCCCAGCTGATGCAGTTATCTTAGCAACAGGTGGTCCTGGTGTTATTTTCGGTAAATGTACAGCTTCTACAATCTGTAACGGTTCTGCTGTTTCCGATGTATACCAAGAAGGTGCTTACCTCGGTAACGTTGAATTCATTCAGATTCACCCAACAGCTATTCCAGGCGAAGATAAAAACCGTCTTATGTCTGAAGCAGCTCGTGGTGAAGGTGGTCGTGTTTGGACTTACAAAGATGGCAAACCTTGGTACTTCCTCGAAGAAAAATATCCAGCTTATGGTAACCTCGTTCCTCGTGATATCGCAGCTCGTGAAATTTATCAAGTTTGCGTACACATGGGTCTTGGTATCAATGGCGAAAATCGTGTATACCTCGATCTTTCCCACATTGATGCAGATTACTTAAACCGTAAACTCGCTGGTATCATGGAAATCTACGAAGAATTCGTTGGTGACGACCCTCGTAAAGTTCCTATGCAGATCTTCCCTTCCGTTCACTATTCCATGGGTGGTATTTGGGTAGACCGTAAACACAGAACAAATATCCCTGGTTTATTCGCTTCCGGCGAATGTGACTATCAGTACCATGGTGCTAACCGTCTTGGTGCTAACTCCCTTCTTTCCGCTGCTCATTCTGGTACTATTTCTGGTCCAGAAGCTATTCGTTGGGCTAACGGTGATTCCGCTTGGACAATTGAAGGTAAAACTATTGCTGAAGACAATGGTGCTGCTCTTACTGATGCAGAACTTGCTGCAGCAAAACAACAGACTGTTGATGAATTTGAAAAAATCATGAATATGAAAGGCGACGTTAACGCTCATAAACTCCATATGGAATTAGGCGAACTCATGCTTCGTTACTGCACAATTGAACGTATTAACAAAGACCTTGAATATTGCTATGAAGAAGTTAAGAAAATCCTCAAAAAATGGGATCATATCGGTCTTACTGATACTAGTCGCTGGGCTAACCAAGAAGCTATGTTCGTACGTCAGCTTCGCAACATGATCATCTACGCTCTTGCTATCTGTAAAGCAGCTCGTATGCGTGATGAAAGCCGTGGTGCTCACTTCAAACCAGAATTCCCTAACCGTGATGACGAGCATTTCTTAAAAACTACACTTGTTAGAATGAACCCTGAAACTTGTGAACCAGAAATCAGCTATATCGATTTTGATCACTCCTTAGTTAAACCTCGTCCACGTCGTTATGATGTTACTAAAGGAGGCAAAAAATAATGGCAGATACTAAAAAAACTGTTCATTTGATTATTGAACGTCAAGATAGCCCTACTGGCAAACCTTACACAGAAGAATTTGAAATTCCTTATCGTCCTGCACTTAACGTAGTTGCAGCTTTAATGGAAATTCAGAAAAACCCTGTAACTAAAGATGGCAAAAAAACTACTCCTGTAGTTTGGGAATGCAACTGCTTAGAAAAAGTATGTGGTGCTTGTATGATGGTTATTAACGGTCGTGCACGTCAAGCTTGTGCTTCTCTTATCGACAAACTTCCTCAACCAATCCGCATTGCTCCAGCTCGTACTTTCCCTGTAATCCGTGACCTTTTAATCGACCGTAGCGTTATGTTTGAAAGCCTCAAACGTATCCAAGGTTGGATTAATGTTGATGGTAGCTGGGAAAATCGTGAAGCTCCAATTCAAAACCCATATACTGCTGCTACAGCATATGAAATTTCCCACTGCATGACTTGTGGTTGCTGCTTAGAAGCTTGCCCTAACGTTGGTCCACAGTCTGACTTCATCGGACCTGCTCCAACAGTTCAAGCTTATCTCTTCAATTTACATCCATATGGTAAATTTGACAAAGAAAAACGTCTTAATGCTCTTATGGAAAAAGGCGGTATCACTAGCTGCGGTAACAGCCAAAACTGCGTAGAAGCTTGTCCAAAACACATCAAATTAACTACTTACCTTGCTCAGTTAAACCGTGATGTAAATAAACAGGCTCTCAAAAATATCTTTGATAAATAATAAAAGATATATCAATCAAATAACAAAAGGAGTTAGTTTAAAACTAACTCCTTTTTATTATCAAAAAACAGCACCTTAAAAAGTGCTGTTTTCTATTTCATATCTTATTGTCTAAAGTAATGATAATTGTCTTTTATCTCAACTAATTCATCTAATTTTACATTTAAAGCTTTTGCAATAGACGCTATTACTAAAAAAGTTGGTTGGCGTTTATCATTTTCTATAAAGCTAACCATAGCTGTACTAATACCTGCTCTCATAGCTAATTGTTTCTGAGTCATCTTTTTTTCATGTCTTTTTTCGCAAATATTATATTTAATTGTCATAATACAAAGCTTCCTTTCAATATTGGATAATGGGGTGAATAATCCCAATTGCAAATAAAAAGTAGCTTTGTTTGTAATCAAAAACATACATCTCATTATCTAAATACTAAATAATATTTTATTATTTATTTTTATTTATGGTTTTAGTATAGCACAAATCAATAAACTATGGTTATTTATTAAAAAAAACTTATAATTTATAAAAATTTTAACGCAATGTTAAATTCATGGCACAACGATTAGCTTCATATTTAATTTTTTCTTCATCAATAGTAGTAAAAGTTCTATTTTCTAATAAAACTTTACCATCTACTAATACTGTATCAACCATTGAGCCATTCATGCTATACGCTAATAAAGATACTAAATCATGACGTGGATAGCATTGTGGAGCAGACATATCAAATAAAACGATATCTGCTTTATATCCTTCTTTGATTAAGCCTACATTATTTAATCCTACAGCTTTAGCGCCATATTCAGTTCCCATTTTTACACCTTCAAGAGCTGGCACAGCTAATGGGTCTAAAGTATTTACTTTATGCAGTAAAGTCGCTAAATTAATTTCTTCTAGCATATCAAGATTATTATTACTAGAAGCTCCATCTGTACCTAAGCCTACACAAACTCCTGCTTTTAATAATTGTGGAACTGGAGCAACACCGCTAGCAAGTTTCATATTGCTTCCTGGATTATGCGCTACACGTACATTGTATTTTTTCATAATTTGAATATCTTCATCTGTTAAATGAACACAATGAGCAGCTAATACGCCACGGTCTAAAATACCTACTTCTCCCATTAAAGCTATAGGTGTTTTGCCATATTCTTTTAAACAATTTTCTACTTCACCTTTAGTTTCTGCTAAATGAATATGAATTTCTCCATTATATTCTTCACTAGCTTTCACTACTTTTTGTAGAAAATCTGGAGGGCAAGTATATGGTGCATGAGGGCCAAACATAACTGTTATTTTACCATCATTAGCATTATTAAAATCTCTGAATAAGATTTTGTTTTCTTCTAATGCTTGATTGCCATTTGGTGCTACACCAATAATACCGCGGGAAAGCACTGCTCTAATATCTGTATCAATACAAGCCTGGGCTACTTGGTCCATATCGCCATACATATCAGCAAAAGTAGTTGTACCGCTCTTTATCATTTCAGCGATACCAAGCATAGCGCCCCAATAAATATCTTCTTTTTTCATTTTAGCTTCGATTGGCCATATTTTATTTTCTAACCAATCCATAAGCTTCATATCATCAGCATAGCTACGCAATAAAGTCATGGATACATGTGTATGCGCATTAACAAAACCAGCTGTTGCTAATTTATCTGTACCATCAATCACTTTTTCTGCTTTAAATGTTTCTGGTATATTTTCTATAGCTAAAATTTTGCTATCTTTAATTGCAATATCTGCAATTTTTACTTTACCATCAGCTAATAAAACATTAGCATTTTTTATTAAAATATTCATATTTAAACCTCTTAATTATGCTTTTGCTAAATATGCTTTTTGTTCTTCTGTCAATTCATCAAGTTCTACACCAAGAGCTTTTAATTTAATTTGAGCAATTTTTGTATTGATTTCTTCTGGCATTAAATATACTTTATTTTCCATTTCTTGATGATGATTCAAAATATGAAGTGCGGAGAAGAATTGTACACCAAAGGATAAATCCATGATTTCTGCTGGATGTCCATCACCTGCTGCAAGATTAACTAAACGACCTTCAGCTAAAAGATATAATTTACGTCCATCTTTTTGTACATATTCTTCAATATTTTTACGAACAGGACGATGAGATACAGAATTTTTGAGTAAATCCACTTTGTTGATTTCCACGTCAAAATGACCAGAATTTGCCATCATTGCGCCATCTTTCATGAGTGCAAAATGTTTTTCATTGATGACATTATCACAGCCTGTAAGAGTCAAGAAGATATCGCCAATTTTTGCAGCTTCTTCCATAGGCATTACTCTAAAGCCATCAAATACTGCTTCAATAGCTTTAATTGGGTCAACTTCAGTGATAACTACATTCGCACCAAGACCTTTAGCACGCATAGCTCCACCTTTACCACACCAGCCATAGCCAGCAATTACTACTGTTTTGCCTGCAATTACTAAATTTGTGGTACGCATGATACCATCCCAAGTAGATTGACCTGTACCATAGCGATTATCAAATAAATATTTACAATATGCATCATTTGCTGCAATCATAGGGAATTTTAATTTTCCTTGTTCAGCTAAAGCTTTCAAGCGAATAACACCTGTTGTAGTTTCTTCGCTACCGCCAATAATTCTATCAATTAATTCAGGACGTTCATTATGAATACGTGCTACTAAATCGCCACCATCATCAATAATCATATCTGGATTGCAATCTAATGCTTTATCAATGAACATATCATATTCTTCATTTGTGCAATTATACCAAGAATATACTGTTACGCCGTCTTCAACAAGTGCAGCTACGACATCATCTTGTGTAGAAAGTGGGTTACTGCCTGTAGCGATAACTTCTGCTCCTGCATTTTTAAATACTAAAGCTAAATATGCAGTTTTAGCTTCTAAGTGCATAGTAATAACTACTTTTTTACCTGCAAAAGGTTTTGTTTTACTATACTCTTCATCTATAGAACGAAGTACAGGCATAAAGTTTTTTACCCATGCAATTTTATCATGACCTGATGGTGCAAGTTTAATATCTCTAATCATTGATTCCATTAAGAATTCCTCCTAAATTATTTAAAGTTTCTAATTTACTAAAATCAGTACGCTCTATCTGTAAAGGCGTAACTGATATATAACCATTTTTTACAACTTCAATATCTGTAAATTCATCATTGCCTATATCTTTAGCTCGCCCTTGCATTTTATATGCTATAGAGCCATCATCTAAAATCACAGCATCAAATTCATTTTCATAAATGCGATGTCCATGTTTAGTAAATACAAATTTTATTTTATTATCTTTCAAGCTTTTAGGGAAGTTTATATTATACATAAATAATTTATCAGTATTATAAAAAAAACTAATCCTATCTGCCATTACTTTTGCAATCGTTGAAAATGATACATTTGATTTACTAGATACAGAAACGGCTATAGAAGATATTTTATGATTATATCCTTCTAAAGCCGCTCCTACTGTTCCCGAATAAAGCACATCTGTTCCTAAATTAGCTCCATTATTTATACCAGAAATTATCAAGTCTGGTTTTTCTTTTAATAAAAATTCCAAAGCTAATTTAGTACAATCTGCTGGTGTTCCTTCCACAGCATAAGCCGTTACATTTTCCATCTTCATATCCACAGTTTCTACACGCAAAGGAACACCCATAGTCAAAGCCTGCGACATTCCGCTTTGCTCTGTCATCGGTGCTACAACAAAAACTTCATGTTTTAAAGATAACTCTTTAGCTATAGCTTTTAAGCCTTCGGCTTTTATGCCATCATCATTAACTAATAAAATCTTCATAAAAACCTCATCAATATTATAATTGGTTCATCATTTTATGAGTTTGTGGTATTACTCTAACATTTTTCAATACTTGCATTGCTCTAGTTTGCCATTTGAGCATTTTTTCTGGAGGAGCTTCATGTAATCCTCCTAATGGTGTAATTGGCTGTAAAACTAATAAAATATTTTCATCAATATTTTTTATGATGGATAATGCTTTTTCAAAATCTTCAACTGTAGACTCCTTGGAAACTACAATTTTTACATAAACATCTTTTTTACTAGCCAATTTCAAAAATTCTTCATGCTCTTGCCAATAAGCTTTACCAATATCACTTGGCAATTTCATATCCATGCTGATTATATCTATTTCATCAATAACTTGAGCTAATTGTTTCACCAAAGTACCATTTGTTTCCAAAAATAATGGTATAGATAATGGCTTTAGATTTTTAGCCAATTCTAAGATAATCTGTGGATATAATAACGGCTCTCCGCCAGTAATACTGATAGAATGATGTGGCTGTTGTAAACGATAATTGATATAAGGCATGATGTCATTTAAATCCAAAGGATTTTTTAATTCTAAATCGCCTTCATATCCTTCACATTTTTCTAAAACACATGGAACTAAATTACTATGTGCCAATTTATCCGTATCACAATAAGGGCAATCCATATTGCAACCAATAAGACGAATAAATAATTGTCTGCAACCTACATATTTTCCTTCGCCTTGAATAGAAGAAAAAATTTCTGATACTCCTGCTTGCAAATTAAGCATCCTTTCTATATATAACTGCTGCTTTTGGTGATTCCCATACTTTTATATAATTTAATTTACAATTAGTTTTAAATAAATCATTTGCTTCAATTGTTTCATAAATATATTTAGCCAAATGTTCTGCTGTAGGATTTAATTCTTTAAATTGAGGTAATTCATTTAAGTATTGATGATCCATAGCATCTAATACTTCCATTAACATAGATTTTAATACTTTAAAATCTGCAACCATACCAATATTATCTAATTTATCTCCACTGACAGACATCTCTACAGTCCAGCTATGACCGTGTAATCTGTTGCATTTTCCAGGATAATCTACTAAGCGATGAGCTGCTTCAAAAGCTCCATTTACTACTAATTCAAACAAAAAAATTTCCTCCTTAATAATTAATAAAATTAATATAAAAATTATACCATATATTTATCTACTATAAAAATTTTATAATAATTTATTTATATAGCTAAAAAAGAACTATTAGTTTAATCTAATAGTTCTTTTCTTAAATTAACGAGTCAATTCATCATAACTAACTGCACGAGTATGTTTTGTATGTGACCATTCATGTTTATTTCTATCTAAAAATCCTAAAAATACAATTGGGATCCAACTATAAATAAACACTGGATATAAAATTAAGTAAAACCATGCTTTCCATTTAACATGTATCTTTGCCAAAATAATAATAGGTAAAATATATTGCCCCATAGTAATTACAGTTAGCAAACTAGATGGTAAAAATTGATATATATTTGTAAATAACGGATATCCTAATCCCATCTGTACATATGATAAGATGACAAAGAATGTGGAAATCAATAAGAAATGAGGCTGTAATAAATGTAGACAACCATCTAAAATACGAATATCACGACGACGAATACCTTCTTTTAACATCTTCGGAATAAAGCGATGTGCCACGTCAAATTGACCTTGTGCCCAACGTTTACGCTGGTTCCAAGATTGTTTAAAAGTAAGTGGTTTTTCATCATAAACAATCGCATCATGAGCCCATGTTGTTTTTATACCTTCTGCTAAAGATTTCATGGTAAATTCCATATCTTCAACAAGGCAAGTAGCACCCCAACCATGTTTTTTCAAAACATCTGTTGTAATACACATACCTGTACCACCAAGTACAGAAGATAAACCAATATTTGTTTTTGCTAAATGCCAAATATGGTCAATAACCCAAAAGGCAATCGCAAAAGTTCCGGAAACCCATGTATCATAAGGATTTTTCGCATCAAGATAACCTTGTACTAATTTATCCCCTTTACATAAGCGATTATTCATCTCTAATAAGAAGCGTTTATCTACTAAATTATCTGCATCGAAGATTGCCACTGCATCATATTTGCGTTTCATTTCAAATAATCTAGCAAACATCCATTCCATTGCAAAGCCTTTACCACGTTCTTTATCATTAAAACGTTCATGAACAATAGCTCCGCAATCGCGTGCAATCTGAGCTGTATTATCTGTACAGTTATCAGCAATTACAAAAATATCATATAGTTCTTTTGGATAATCTAACATTTTCAAGTTATCCACTAATTGACCAATTACTGCAGATTCATTATGTGCTGCCACAATTACTGCAAAAGTTTTTTGTGGTGTTAAAATTTTCTTTTCCTTTTTGCGCCACAGACCATTTACACCTATTAAAAAATAATAAACTGTAAATAAGAAAATTATTATCTGAATTGGCACCATAATCCAATCGAGAATATACATTTAAATCCCCTTTTAGCTATTTATTTTAGTTACGACCTAAAGAAAATATAGTATTTAAAATACCTAACAATGCATAAGATATAAAGATATCAAACAAAATTGCATATCCTATAGCATCGCGACCAAAATACAATACACAAATAGCAAAAATAGCTATTATACCTAATGCTACTTTGCTAATTTTTTCGCCTTTGCCCTTAAAATCTGGATATTTAAAAGTACTAACCAATAAATATCCTACAAACATAATTAAAATGGGTAAAAAATATCCCAATGTATCAATTTGCATAGCTGGTGTAATACCTAAATGAGTGGATAATAAAATCCATGTGGCGATTAAGCAACCGCCAGCTGGAATAGGTACTCCCATAAAATAACCATGTATTACGGAAGCATTTACATTAAAACGAGCTAATCGCCACATGCCACACACAGCGTAAAAAATCACAGCTATCCAACCAAAATAACTAAATTCATGCATAACAAAGCTATATGCTAAAAATCCTGGTGCTGCACCAAAGGAAACACAGTCGCATAAAGAGTCCATCTCTTTACCCATTTCACTGCTAACACCAAAAAAACGAGCTGTTCTACCATCTAAACCATCAGCTACTAATGCCAATAAGATGAATACAGCACCCCAGAATATATTTCCATTAAATGTGGAAATAATTGAACACATACCAAAAACTAAATTACTAGAAGTAAACAGATTTGGTATGATTACTCTATAATTCATTACTCTTTAATCCTCCCAATAATTGTTTCTCCACCGACAACTTTGTCGCCTTTTTTTACTAATAATTCTACATTTTTTGGTACAACAACTTCTGTGCAAGAACCAAAGCGAATCATACCGTATAATTCGCCTTTAGAAAGTCCATCATTTAAAGTAACCCAAGAAACAATTCTGCGAGCTAAAATACCTGCAATTTGCGTTACTGTTATGCGCAAATCCTCATTTTCAATACCTATCATATGACGTTCATTTTCAAAACCTACATCTTTTTTATATGCAGGGTCAAATCTTCCACAACTATATTGCTGACATTTTATTTCGCCTGCAATTGGGCTGCGATTTACATGTACATTAAATACTGATAAGAATATTACTACTTTTCGACCTGGAGCTTTTATAAACTCATCATTATCTACATCTGATACTTCCATCACTGTTCCATCTGCCGGAGATACTAAAATATCTTTTCCCTGTGGAATATTACGACGTGGATTGCGGAAAAAATACGTGAAAAATAACGTTAATACCGCAGGAAAAACAGCAACTACAGGATGCACAAAATAACCCAAAAGAAAGGTAATTACTACACCAATACCAATGAACGGAAACCCTTCTTTAACAATGGGCAATCTTAACACTCCAACCCCTCCTATGAAAAATTGAAAAATTACTAAAAACCCTTAAAAACATTATATGCTATCCTAAAATGTTTGTCTATCTAGACTATTTATATTTTATATATTTATTTAACTAATTATTTATTATTTTTTAGAAGCTTTCACCGCCATTACAAATCGTGGCAAAGCCATCAATCTGCCTATGCGTTTTGGCTGTAACATACCCCTAAATAACCATTCTAATTTGGCTTTTTGCATCCAAAGTGGTGCTCTTTTCATAACACCTGCCATAACATCAAATGTGCCACCTACGCCTATACATAGTGGACAATTCAATTCCTGCATATGCGCCTTTAGCCATTTTTCTTGTTTTGGCACGCCCAAAGCTGCCAATAATAAATCTGGCTTAGCTTCTTTTATCTGAGCAATTATTTCAGCCTCATCTTCAGCTGTAAAAAATCCATCTCGTGTTCCTACTATTTGAATACCTGGATAATCTTTTTCTGCTTTTGCTTTTGCTTTTTCTGCTACACCTGGAGCAGAACCAAAGAAAAATATACGTCTTTTTTTCGCAGGAGCATTAGCAAATAAAGCTTGTACTAAATCAAAACCTGCTACCCTCTCTGGCATTTGCACTCCTAAATAATTAGAAGCCCAAACTGTACCTGCACCATCGGGAACTACTAAATCAGCAGTGTTTAAAATTTCTTTCAATTCAGTATCATGTGTTGCTCGCATAATCATCTCTGCATTAGCAGTTGCTATCAAATGCGGTTTTTCACTGTCCATAAAAGCTTCAGCTGTTTTCACAGCTTCACCCATGGTCAAAGCTGCGACTCTCACTCCTAATATATCTGCTTTACGAAACTCCAAGAGAAACTCTCCTTTTTTATAACTTTTTATGATAAAGTCCATAATTCACAAATATATATTTTAACATAAAGAATTATATACATCAATGAAATATCTATCAATTATACTTGCAAAACCTATCCTATTTATATTATACTACAAATTTGCTATACTCTTTACAAATTATTATTTTTTTGGTATGTTTAGTGCCATAGAATATTTTTTGGTAATTTAATATTAATTTTATTTTAATAAGGTAGGAAAAAATGCAATTTATTGACAGAACAAAAATTATTGTAAAAGCAGGCGATGGTGGACACGGAAAATCTGCTTTTCGCCGCGAAAAATTCATACCTAAAGGTGGACCAAGTGGCGGTGATGGCGGTCGTGGTGCTGACGTCATTTTAAAAGTTGACCGCAATATGAATACACTTTTAGATTTCCGTTATCATCGCAAATTCGTTGGTAAAAACGGTGGCAATGGTGATATAAAAAATCAATATGGTAAAAATGCACCTCAATGCATTATCAAAGTGCCAGCTGGTACTTTAGTCAAAGATGCTGAAACAGGTGAAGTTTTAGCTGACCTTGTAAATGAAGGTGATGAAGCAATCGTTGCTAAAGGCGGTCGCGGTGGTCGTGGAAATGCTAAATTCGCCACTAGTGCTAATCGTGCTCCTACATTTGCTGAACTCGGTGAACCTGGTGAAGGTAGAACACTTCTTTTAGAATTAAAATTATTAGCTGATGTTGGCTTAGTAGGATATCCAAGTGTCGGTAAATCTAGTATCATCGCAAGTGTATCAGCAGCTCGCCCTGAAATTGCTGATTATCACTTCACTACTATAACTCCAGTTTTAGGTGTAGTAAGTCTTGGAGATGCTCAAAACTTTGTCATGGCTGATATTCCAGGTCTTATCGAAGGAGCTTCTGAAGGCGTTGGTCTTGGTCATGATTTCTTACGTCATATTGAACGCACAAAAGTTATCATTCACGTTTTAGATGCTTCTGGCATTGAAGGACGCGACCCTGTAGAAGACTTCTACAAAATAAATAAAGAATTATCTTTATACAGCCCAAAACTTGCTAAACGCAGTCAAGTAATTGCAGCTAATAAACTTGATTTACCACAAGCTAGTGAAAACTTAGCTCGAATTCAAGAAATGGCTGAAAAAGAGGGCTTAAAAGTTTTCCCTGTATCTGCAGCAACTAAAGAAGGTCTTCAAGATTTAATGCGTTATGTATATCAAATGCTTCAAGATTATGTTGAAGAAGTAGATGAAGAAGATAATGCAGAAAAAATTTACAATGCTCAAGAAGATGACGCTGATGATATCACTATCAAACGTGATATGACAGGTCAAGGCTTTATCGTTTCTGGTAAATCTTTAGAAAAACTCGTTGCCATGACTAACTTTGGCAATGATGAAGCAATTCGTCGTTTCCAATATATTTGGAGATTAAAAGGTATCGATGAAAAACTTCGCGCTAAAGGTATTAAAGAAGGCGATACTGTATATATCGGTGAAATGGAATTTGAATATAGACAATAATATATAGCTATTGTTTTAATTTAAATTTCTAAATTAGCAAATCACATAAAGAATTTTTATTTTAGTGGGTATTTTAATTAGGTAAAAACTTAATTATACCCACTAAAAAATTATTTAATTTTAAAACTTATTTATAGGAGGATTTTTCATTGATAAAAAACACACTCACAGGTAAACAAAAAAGATTTTTACGCTCTTTAGGTATGACATTAGAGCCAATCGTTCCAATCGGCAAAGAAGGTATCACCCCTGCTGTTGTAAACAGTGCTGATGAAGCTATTGAAAAACGTGAACTCATCAAAGTTCGTGTTCTTCAAAACTGCCCAGAAGATATTGAAGTTGCTATTACTACTTTAGCAGAACGCACTAATTGTGATTTAGTTCAAATCATTGGTCGTAACGGTCTTTTATGGCGTCGCAATTTCAAAAAACCAAAAATCGAACTTCCTAAATAATATAATTTAACAAATAAAAATATAAATAATGAAATGAGTAAAGATTATGTTACCTCGTCAAGAATTAACTAAAGCCAAACGTATTGTAATCAAAGTCGGCACTAGTACTTTAAATTATGATACAGGAAAATTAAATATCTCAAGAATAGAACATCTAGTACGTGAACTTTCCGATTTAGCTAATCAAGGAAAAGAAATAATTCTCGTTTCTTCAGGAGCTGTAGGTGCAGGTCTTGAACGTATGAAGAAAAATACTCGACCAGCAAGTATTCCCGAAAAACAAGCAATGGCTGCTGTAGGTCAAGGAATATTGATGCATATATATGAAAAATTATTTGCAGAATATGACCAAATAGTAGCTCAAGTTTTATTGACTAAAGAAAATTCTCGTCAATATTCTCAATATATAAATTCACGCAACGCCTTGATGGCTTTATTATCCATGGGGGTAATTCCTATCATCAATGAAAATGATGCTGTTGCTGTTGATGAATTAAAAATTGGCGATAATGACACTTTGTCTGCAACTGTTGCAACTTTAGTAGATGCTGACGCTTTAATAATTTTATCCGATATTGATGGATTATATACTGCTAATCCAAGCAAAGATAAAAACGCAAAACTTCTCCATGAAGTACCACATATCACTCCTGAAATTGAAAATATGGCTGGTGGTGCTGGTACATCTATGGGAACAGGAGGAATGAGTACTAAAATCAAAGCAGCTAAAATAGCTATTAATTCTGGCTGTACAATGGTCATCGCTTCTGGTTCAGAACATGATGTTTTACGTCGTTTATTAAAAGGTGAAGAACTAGGCACTATCTTCCCTGCTAAAGAAACCCATCTTAAACAACGCAAATCTTGGCTTGCTTTTGGTAAACAAATAGCTGGCGATATCATTGTCGACAAAGGCTGTGAAAAAGCTGTGCTTTCTGGTTCTAGTTTACTAGCTGTAGGCATTTTAGCTATAGCAGGTGAATTTAAACAGGGAAATACTGTACGTATTTTATCTCAATCTGGTCGTGAAATTGCTCGTGGCAGTGTAAATTATAGTTCTCAAACGCTACAAAAATTAAAAGGTTTACACTCCGACGAATTTAAAAATATTTTATTGGACAATTCACCAATATTTGATGAAGCTGTTCATCGTGATAATATGGTTATTATGGTCTAATTAAAAAAGGTGATTATATGAGTTCAAATGCACAAATAGATATAAAAGAAATCATTACTAATCAAGCAATGATGGCCAAAAAAGCCTCTCAAAAATTGGCTACATTATCTTCATTAGAAAAAAATAAAGCATTGCTCACTATGGCACATGCTTTAGAAGTAAAAACTCCAATTATTTTAGAAGAAAATAATATCGATATGGAAAATGGTCGCCAAAAAGGCTTATCTGCTTCTTTGCTAGATAGATTGCTTTTGACTACAGAACGAATTGCTCAAATGGCTAATGGTCTTCGTCAAATTGCTAATTTAAACGACCCTGTTGGTAATGGCATCATGTCTTGCCGTCGTCCTAATGGCTTAGATATTCGCTGTATTCGTGTACCACTTGGTCTTGTTGGCATAGTTTATGAAGCTCGTCCAAATGTTACAGCTGATGCTATAGGTCTTTGCTTAAAATCTGGTAATGCTGTGATTTTACGTGGCGGTTCAGAAGCTATTCATTCAAATAAAATCTTAGCTTCCATCTTAGCTGAAGCTGCTTATAGTGCAGGTATTCCTCATGGAGCTATTCAATTTGTCAGCATAACAGAACATGAGGCTGTAGATGTGATGATGCGTTTAAATAAGTATGTTGATGTAATCATTCCACGCGGTGGCGCTGGCTTAATAAAACGTGTAGTTGAAAATAGTTCTGTTCCTGTAATTGAAACTGGTGTAGGCATTTGTCATGTATTTGTTGATGAATTTGCTGATTTAGAATTAGCTACAAAAATCATTCTCAATGCTAAGACTTCTCGTCCTGCAGTCTGCAACGCTATAGAAACAGTTTTAATTGACCAAAAAATTGCCAACGAATATCTTCCTATGATTTGTCAAAAATTATCAGAGGCTAAAGTTGAAATTCGTGGCTGTGAAAAATGTTTGGCTATTTGCCCTGAATTAAAAACAGCTACCAAAGAAGATTGGTCTACTGAATATGGAGATTTAATCATTTCTATAAAAATAGTTGAAAATATTGATGAGGCTATTTCTCATATCAATACTTATGGCAGTGGTCATTCTGAAGCCATCATCACAACTAATTATAATAACGCTTTGAAATTCCAAAAATTAGTAGATGCTTCTGCTGTATATGTAAATGCTTCTACACGTTTCACTGATGGAAATGAATTTGGTTTTGGTGCAGAAATCGGCATTAGTACACAAAAACTCCATGCACGTGGGCCAATGGGACTAGAAGCTTTAACTACCATGAAATATTTAATTTATGGTGAAGGTCAAATTCGTTAATGTTTAAATATTTATCTAATTGTCTAAAATTATTAAAACAATATTATTCCACTCCAAAAGGTCATCATGATATTTTAGATTATAGTCGTGCTTTTTTCTTATTTATATTTTTATCTATAATTTTTTCCCTTATTTTAATATATATTTTCTATTAAAACTATTAAAGTTTGGAGATATTTATCATGAAAAAAATAGGTATTATGGGTGGTACATTCGACCCAATTCACGTCGGACATTTAATGATAGCGGAAGCTGTTTGGGATGAATTTAAACTAGATAAAGTTATCTTCATTCCTTCAGCTAATCCCCCTCATAAACACAGTGTAATGACCTCGGCTAAACATCGTTTTAATATGACATTACTTGCAACTTGCTCCAATCCTCATTTTGAAGTATCTTCTATTGAGATGGAACGTTCTGGTCCATCATATACCATAGATACGATAAAAGCGCTTAAAACTATCTATGGTGAAGATACTGATTTTTATTTTATTATCGGTGCTGATTGTATCAATGATTTACCTACATGGCATAAAATTGATGAACTGCTTGCAAGTTGCAAATTCATTGCTACAAAACGACCAAGCTATACTTTAGATTTAACTACCATTCAACAACATTTTAAAAATTTCAATATAACACTTCTAGAAACACCTGAACTTGAAATATCTTCTACAGATATTCGACAACGTATAAAAAAAGGATATTCTATACAATATATAACTACAGAACAAGTTCAGCAATATATTCGTAAAGAAGAACTTTATTTATAAACAAGCTTATTGTATAATGTTTATAATTAAATTACACTTAGAGAAGGAGAACCATGATGTTAGGTGATTTATTACGTGAAACACGTGAACAAAAGAAATTATCATTAGAAGATGTAGAACAAGGTACTAATATACGTAAATTATATATAAAGTCCATTGAAGATGGTGATTATGATAAACTTCCTGGTGAAGTATTTTTAAAAGGTTTTATCAAAACATATGGTAAATTTTTAGGTTTAAACAGCCTAGAACTTATTGAGCAATACAAAAAAGAAAAAAATGCGTCTACCTCTGAAAAAGAAGTAGAATCAACTAATCAAGTTCAAGAACAACCTGTTTCTCCTGCTCAACCTCCAAAAGTTGAAGAAAAAATAACTGAAAAAACTGCTGAACCAACTAAAGAAAAAAACATTCCTAAAATAGACTCTTTTGCTAGCAATCAAGCATATTTGCAACCAACTAAATCCAATAGCAAAAAAAATATTTTTCTCGTTATTATCATCTTAATTGTTATAATCGGCGGTGCAGTATTCTTTTTATCTAGCCAAGATACTTCTGATACTAAAGCTCCTGTACATACTACACAGCAGGAATCTACACAACAACCAGAGCAACAAGCTCAACAACCTGCTCCAGCTCCAGTTGTAAATGGCGCTGAAGTAACAGCTGTATTCAATGAAGATTGTTGGACTGAAGTAAAAGTTGATGGTAACGTTGTTCTTTCTGAAACTGTAAAAAAAGGTAGCAATTTAAATTGGAAAGGTAATAATCAAATAGATATTACTGTAGGTAATGCTGGTGCTATTGATATTACATTCAACAATCAACCAGTTGGCAAATTAGGTGATATCGGTGCTGTTGTAACTAAGTCCTTCGTTGCTCCAAATGCACAAAATGCTCAAAATCAGCAACCAGCTACAGCTCAACCACAAAATCCAGCTCCTGCTAATAATGCACAAAACGCACCTGCTGCCAATGCTCAAAATGCTATTCAGCAACAAGCAAAATAATTAAAAAATTACAGACTTACTTAGAGGTGATATTATGAAATGCCCATTCTGTGCAGCTCCCGACAGCCGTGTAGTAGATTCCCGTACTACTGATGATGGTAATTCTATAAGACGACGCCGCGAATGTACAGTTTGCGGGAAAAGATTTACCACTTATGAAACTGTGGAAAAAGTACCTTTAATGGTCATAAAAAATGATGGTAGTCGTGCTGTATTCGCTAAAGAAAAAATTCTTCAAGGTATTATTCGCTCTTGTTATAAACGAGATATACCTACTGAAAAAATCATCAAATTAGCTGATGATATTGAACGCGAAATCTGCAATACGATGAAACATGAAATTCCCAGCAAGATTATTGGTGAAATCGTCATGAAACATCTCAAGACTTTCGATAAAGTTGCCTATATTCGTTTTGCTTCTGTTTATCGTAAATTCTCAGATATCGATAATTTCAAGCAAGAATTAGAAAATCTTAATTCTATGAATAAAGATAAACTAAAATAAATTTATTCAAGCTCACTTTTGTGAGCTTTTTTCTTATTTATTATCATAAATTTAACTATAAGATAAAGGAGAATACGCCCACTTTGAATTGGAAATTAAAACAACAATTACAAGAAATGCTCAAACAAGAACAAGGATATAAAATCTTTCCTGGTGGCTTTCGCAAACGATTTGCCCTAGCTTATCCAAATTCTTATTTTGTTGGTATGTCTAATCTAGGTTTTCATATAATTTATGACCAAATAAACAACCGCAATGACAGTGCTTGTGAACGTTTCTTTTTGCCTGATAAAAATTTAATAGATGATTATACACGCACTCATACTCCGCTTATGAGTATGGAAACACAAACACCACTCCATGATTTTGCTTTAATTGGCTTTGCTATTTCTTTTGAAATGGACTATTTCAATATTTTACAAATGCTCTCTTTAGGTAAAGTAAAATTATTAGCTAACGAACGCACAGAAAAAGACCCAATTGTCATCGCTGGTGGCCCTTGTGCTACATTTAATCCTGAACCACTCTCATTATTTATCGATGCTTTCATCATTGGCGAAGGCGAAGAAACTATCAATAATTTTTTAGATGTATATAATGATCCATCTAATGAAAATTTATCCCGCAAAGAATTATTATTTAAACTTGCTCAAGTGCCAGGTGTCTATGTACCTTGTTTTTATGACCATATATATGATGAAAATAATAAACTTTCCGCCATCAAAACAAATGATACGGTTCCTCAAAAAGTCTCTCGTCAATGGATAAGAGATTTAGATGCTTATGATGGTAAAACTGTCATCACCACAGAAAATACGGAATTCAACTTATTTCTAATCGAAACATCTCGTGGCTGTGGTCGTCATTGTCGTTTTTGCATGGCAGGATATTGCTTTAGAAAACCTCGCCATCGCAGTTTAGATAAATTATTATCATATTTACCACAGGCAAAAAATCTGAATAAAAAAGTAGGTCTAATGGGCCCTGCAATATCTGATTATCCGCAAATCAATGAACTTTGCTCACATATTCGCAGTCAAGATATGCCTATGTCTGTTGCTTCTTTTCGTGCTGACTCTGTAACCCAAGAATTAGTAGATGCTCTTGCTCAAAGTGGACAAAGAACATTGACGCTAGCACCTGAAGCAGGCAGTGAAAAAATCCGCCATATCATCAACAAAGGCATCGAAGAAGAACATCTCTTTAAATCCATCTCTATGGGTATAAATGCTGGCGTTAAAAATTACCGCTTATATATCATGGTAGGTCTTCCTAATGAAGATGAAAATGATATTAAAGCCATTGTTGATATGACTATTCGCTTAAAACAATATATGGAAAAACTTGGTTCTAAAGGCACTTTAACCTTAAGTATCAATCCATTTATCGCTAAACCATGCACGCCATTCCAATGGAGTGCTATGGCAGATTTAAAACAAACGGAAAAATATTTTAAATATATAAAATCTGAACTAAAAAAATATAAAAATATCGAAGTTCAATTTGAATCCACCAAAGAATCATTTATCCAAGGCATATTAGCTAGAGGAGATAGAAAAATTTCTCAAGTAATTTATGAAGCTCATTTAAATGGCGGTAGCAAAGCATTTAAACGTGCCTTAAAAACTTTCAAAATCAATGCTGATGATTATTTATATCGCAATTTTGACAAAGAAGAATTACTTCCTTGGGATAGCTTAGATATGGGCTTTACTAAAGATTATTTATGGAAAGAATTGCAAACAGCACTTCAAGAAAAACACACTATACAATGTTTTGATGGTTGCAAGCGCTGTGGTGTCTGCAAATAATCCATATCTATTATCTTTTATCCTTTATATGTATATTTAGGAGTTGATATTTTTGTTCAAATTAATTCACGCTCAAAATAATTTATGGTATGGACAATTTTCTATTTTTCCTCAAGATAAAGTAATTCATGCCATATCTACTAGATTTAATGGTCATAGTAAAGCACCATTTGATAGCTTAAATTTAGCTCTTCATGTAAATGATAATCCAGATGATGTCATCGCCAATCGCCAATTATTTTGTGAAGGTTTAAATTTAGATAGTCATAAAATGACTACTTGTAAGCAAGTTCATGGCAATAAAGTTGCTTGTATTACTGAAGAAAATATCGGTAGTGGTGCTATTTCTTTTGCAAATTCCATTGATGATACAGATGCTCTAATCACCAATCTAAAAAATGTACCACTCACTTTGTTTTTTGCAGATTGCACACCTATTATGATTTATGACCCTAAAAACAATGCTATTGGCGTAGCTCATGGTGGTTGGCGTGGCACTGTAGGCGAAATTGCCAAACATACAGTAGCAGAAATGACTAAACATTATCACACTAATCCTAGTGATTGCCTAGCTTCCATAGGTCCATCTATAGGAGCATGTTGTTATGAAATAGGTGATGAGGTAGTTGCAAAATTTAATGAAGTCTTCCAAAATGATAGCGATAAAATCTTGCATTTTAATCAAGATAGTAAAAAATATCATTTAGACCTTTGGCAAGCAAATGCTATTATCTTACAAAGAGCAGGAGTTTTAGCTGATAATATTGATATGGCTAATACTTGCACAGCTTGTAACAAAGATGTATTTTTCTCTTATCGTGCAGATAATGGCAAAACAGGTAGAATAGCTTCCATTATTTCACTTAGATAAATAATTTTACCTAAACTATGGATAATTTTCATAAATTATTATATTATTAAATAGATTATAAGATTTTCAGGGGATGAATTTCTATGATTAAAGAAAATTTAAAAACTGTTCAAGAACATATTAAAGAAAGTATAGCAAAAAGACATAATGCTGCTAGTGAAGATGTTTTATTAGTAGCAGTAACTAAAAATCATGATGTAGCTTCTATGCAAGAAGCTATTGATGCTGGTGCTAATGTAATCGGTGAAAATCGAGTACAAGAAGCCTTGCAAAAACATGAAACTTTAAATCGTGATGTAACATGGCATTTAATTGGTCATTTACAAACTAATAAAGCTAAATATGCTGTAAAACTATTTGATATGATTGAATCAGTAGATAGTATCAAATTAGCTGAAGCTCTAAATAAAGAAGCACAAAAAATTGACAAAGTTCAACAAGTATTAGTACAAGTTAATTTAGTCAAAGAAGCTTCAAAAACTGGGGTTTATTTAGAGGAATTAGACGAGCTTTTAGCGAAAATTGATATATTAAGCAATTTAAAACTTATGGGGCTAATGTTTATTGCACCAAAAGTAGATAATTTAGAAGATGTTCGTCCTATGTTTGCTCAAATGTTTAAACTCTTTAAACAAGTTCAAGCTAAAACATTTGCTACATCAGAAATAAAATATCTATCTATGGGCATGACACATGATTACCAAATAGCTATTGAAGAAGGTGCTAATATCGTTCGTGTTGGCACAGGTATCTTCGGCCCACGTCAATATTAAGGAGAAATATATATTATGAAAATTGTCGACAAAATCCGCAATAAGATGGGACAAAATCCTGAATCTGAAGAGTATATTGAAGAAGTAGATAACACTGATGATAGTGATTTACAAGCAACAACTTATCAAAATCCTGATAATGTTGTAGATTTTAAAAATAAAGCTAAAAACAACCAATTAAAAGTAATGGTAATTGAACCAGTTTCTTTTGACGATGCTCAGCAAGTAGCTGACCATATTCGCAACCACAAACCAGTTGTAGTAAACTTTGAAAACACTAGTAGCGATATTGCTAAACGCATTATTGATTTTATCAGTGGTACTACTTACGCTTTATCCGGCGATATCAAAAAAGTTGGTAAAAATGTATTTATGTGTGCCCCAAATAATGTTAGTGTTAACTTTACTGAAGAATTGAAAAAACCATCTTCTTCAACAACTATGCCTTGGGAAGAATAAACAAAAAGGATTGATTTTTTTATAATGGCAGACCGTGAAAAGATTATTCGCTTTTATAAAGGAACTGAAGGCGAAGAAATTGTTATAAAATTAATAGACGCAGTAGAAGCTGTAAACAAAACAAGAAAATTCCGTGCTACAGATTTTCTTGACCCTTATGGCTGTGAAATAGCTGAAACTGTAGTTGCTCACTATGATGGTATATCTGTTGATTTCTTTGGCGGATATATCGGTGCAGAAAGACAATGTGCCAACTTTGTACATGAAGATTTTATGGGAAAACCTTCTTATAATATCTCTGTTGTCAAAGCTACATGGAACGATAAATTCTATCGTCTTTCTCATCGTGATGTTTTAGGTGCTCTCATGGGACTTGGCATCAAACGTGAGCAAATTGGTGATTTATTGATAACTTTAGGTATGGTAAAAATTATTTGCACTACTAAAATGGCTGATTTCATCTTACAAAATTTAACACAAATCGGTTCAGCTAAAGTTAGTTGTGAATTAGATAACCTTGAAACTATCGCTCCTCGTGAAGAACGTTGCAAAGAAATAACTTCCACTGTAGCCTCTTTACGTATTGATTCTATCGCAGCTTCTGGATTTGGAGCTTCTCGCAGTAAAATGTCTTCTATGATCGATGCTGAAAAACTCAAATTAAATTGGCAAACTGTGAAAAGTGCCTCCCAAATGGTAAAACAAGGTGATATCATTTCCATTCGTGGACGTGGTCGCCTAGAAGTAGCTGAAGTTCGTGGAACTACAAAAAAAGGACGTACTGTTGTTTTATTAAAACGTTATCTTTAAAAATGGGAGACTTATTTGTGTTTTTTTTATCCTCTTTTGTTATTTTAATCATCGTCTTAGACCAATTAATCAAATATTTAGTTGTAAACAATATGTTTTTAGGTGAGTCCATTCCTGTTATTCCTCATTTATTGCATCTCACTTATATTTTAAATCCAGGTGCAGCTTTTGGTATTTTAGAAAATCAGCGTTTCTTTTTTATCCTTATCGCTGTAATTTTGATATTCGCTATCGTTTATTTTTATTCTAAAATCATAAAACTAAATAAATTATTTCAGTTAGGTATAGCTATGCTTTTCAGTGGCGCTATCGGCAATATGATTGACCGTATATTCATCGGTAAAGTAGTCGATTATATCGATTTTCGCATTTGGCCTATTTTCAATCTTGCCGATATTGCTATTGTTTGTGGCTGTATCATCATCATTTACGAACTATTATTTATTACAGATAAAGGAACAAACTCATGATAAAAACATATACAATCTCTGATGAAATAGGCACTAGATTAGATGTTTTTCTTGCCGGTCAAGAAGATAATCCATCTCGTGCTAGTATTCAAAAAATGATTACTGATGGTGCTATAACTGTCAACAATGAAGTAAAACGTGCTAATTATAAATTAAAAGCTAATGACCAAATCACTATGGTATTTGAACCACCTACAGAAATAGAAGTAAAACCAGAAAACATTCCGCTTGATATTCTTTATGAAGATAACGATATTATCGTCATCAATAAAGCTCGTGGTATGGTAGTTCATCCTGCCGCTGGAGTCTATAGTGGAACTTTAGTAAATGCTTTACTTTATCATTGTCATGATGAATTATCCGGTATCAATGGCAAAATTCGCCCTGGTATTGTTCATCGCCTAGATAAAGACACTTCCGGCGTCATGGTCGTTGCCAAAAATGATTTTGCTCATAATGACTTAGCCTTACAGATAGGCAGTAAAACAGCTATTAAAGAATATGTAGCTTTAGTTCATGGTAATATTACCGAAGAAAAAGGTATTATCAATGGTAATATCGGTCGCCACCCTATTGACCGTAAAAAAATGGCAGTTGTAACAAATGGTGGAAAACCAGCAACTACTGTTTTTCATGTACTAGAACGCTATAAAAATTATACTTTCGTACAATGTCGATTATTGACAGGTAGAACACATCAAATTCGTGTTCACATGGCATATATTGGACACCCACTTATCGGTGACCCTAAATATTGCAATAGTAAAAATAAATTCAATATCGAAGGACAAGCACTTCATTCTTTAAATTTAAAAATCATTCACCCACGCACAAAAGAAGAAATGACTTTTACTGCACCAATTCCTGAAGATATGGAAAACTTATTAAAATATTTTCGTCAAACCATTTAAACTTTTATCTAAATCATCAATATCATGAAGTTTATTTAAGGATGTGATTAATAATGGCTAAACTAATTGAAAAAACTGTTGTCATGGACGGTAAAGCCATCGAACGTGCTTTGACTCGTATAGCACATGAAATAATCGAAAAAAATAAAGGCACTAAAGATGTCATCATTGTTGGCATTAGAAAACGTGGTGTGCCTTTAGCTGAAAGATTATCATCTATTATCGAAAATATCGAAGGTGTTCATATTCCTATCGGTGTTTTAGATATCACTTTATATCGTGATGACTTAGCTCATATGTCTTATCAGCCACTAATTCAAGAAACTCATATTGATGAAGATATCACTAATAAAACTCTTGTCTTAGTAGATGATGTTTTATACACAGGTAGAACTATCCGTGCTGCCTTAGATGCTCTAATTGATTTAGGCAGACCTAAAAAAATTCAATTAGCTGTTTTAATCGACAGAGGACATCGTGAATTACCTATTCGTGCTGACTATGTAGGTAAAAATGTTCCTACTGCTACAAAAGAAGCTATTGCAGTAAAATTAACTGATACTGACGATTGCGATAAAGTTTTCATTGGCGAATACATTTAAAAAAAGCTGTAATTTTTAAGCATAAAAACTTAAAAATTACAGCTTTTTAATTAATACATATCTCTTAAATATTTACCTACAGAACCAAAATCACTCATACTGCCTTTTATGTCTATGTTACCATGACCGTCTACATATTTTTCTAGTTTTCTCTTTACTCTTTGTAGCGCATTATCAATTGATTTTACATGTCTATGTAATTCTACAGCAATTTCTTGATAAGATTTACCATCAAGATATGCAATTAAGACTTTCCATTCTAAATCACTTAATAATTTTTCCATCTTATCTTCAATATCTAAGAATTCTTCACGATGAATCATCATCTCTTCAGGGTCAATAACAACAGAGCCAGAAATTATATCTAGCAGGGTACGGTCTGATTCTTCATCATAAATTGGTTTATTTAGCGATACATATGAATTTAATGGTATATGTTTTTGTCTTGTAGCTGTCTTTACTGCCGTTATAATCTGTCGTGTAATACACATTTCGGCAAATGCTCTAAATGAAGATAATTTATCACTGCGAAAATCTCGGACACCTTTATATAGTCCTATCATTCCTTCTTGAATGATATCTTCTCTATCAGCACCAATTAAAAAATATGCTCTTGCCTTTACTCTAACTAAATTGCGATATTTTTTTATGATATAATCTAGTGCGACATCATCATGCTTTTCTTTTATCTGCATTACAATTTCTTCATCAGTCATTTTATCTAGACATTTAATTTTTTCTTCTAATTCTTTACTATTATTTATCTCCATCGCACTATCTCCTCTGTGAAAATAACAACGATTTCCAAAATTTGCAAGTTATATTCAGAATTATACCATTGAGGTCGTGTTTCAGTCAAGCCAATATTATAGATAATCAGAATATTTATACAGTTTAATTTTAATATTATGCAAAATTAAAATTTAGTAAAATTAGATGAAAAGCTTTATGTTCTCTGCTATAATGAACTTAACCATTCATAATATGCTATTTTTTATTTTTATATAAATCCTAATACAATAGTTATCTTATATCGTATGATTAGTATTCATATGTAAAAGCATATTAATAAACAAAATTACTTATAGAAGGGATTTTTTATGTTAATCTTAGCTTCATCTTCACCGCGTCGTAAAGAGTTATTAGCACAAATCGGTTGCAAATTCGTTTGTCGTCCTAGCAGTTGTGAAGAACTCACTTTTCGCGATGAACCCAATCCACAAAAATTAGTCATGCAAAATGCTATTTTAAAAGCAAAAGCCAGCGTTGATAACCATCATAAAGATGAAATAATTTTAGGTTCCGACACTGTAGTTGCCTTAGACAACAAAATTTATGGTAAACCTAAAGATGATAATGATGCTTTTTGCATGCTCAAAAATCTTTCAGGAAAAACACATCAAGTTTGCACTGGTATCGCATTGATAAAAAATGGAAAAATATTTTCTGATGTTTGCACTACTGATGTTACCATGAAAAATTTATCTGATGAGGAAATTTTAAATTATATTAAAACAAAAGAACCACAAGATAAAGCAGGAGCTTATGCTATTCAAGGATTAGCTTCTATTTTTATTGAAAAAATCAATGGCTGTTATTTTAATGTAGTAGGTTTACCTTTAAATTGTTTATATAATTTATGTAAAAAAGCTGATGTTGATTTATGAGCACAAGTATCAAAGATTTACCTGATGAAGAACGACCCCGCGAAAAACTTTTAACTCTTGGAGCTAAAGCTTTAAGCAATGTTGAATTATTAGCTATATTATTACATTCTGGTACACGAAAAAAATCTGTATTTGAATTATCTCAAGAAATTCTAGCTAAATACAAAGAAGATGGCTTGGCTTCTCTTGTGAATTCTTCACCAAAAGAATTGATTTCCATAAAAGGTTTAGGGCTTGCTAAAGT
This sequence comes from Megamonas rupellensis DSM 19944, assembly GCF_000378365.1. NCBI lineage: Bacteria > Bacillati > Bacillota > Negativicutes > Selenomonadales > Selenomonadaceae > Megamonas > Megamonas funiformis. Next base: position 48,121 of record NZ_KB899578.1, read on the forward strand.
TACTACGCTGTTAGCTGCTATTGAATTAGGTTTGCGTCTAGCAAAAAAACCTTCTGCACAAAAATTGGCGATAAAAAGACCTTTAGATGTAGTAAATTATGTAATGCCTAGACTTCGCTATGAGAAAAAAGAACACTTTGCCATTTTACTTTTAGATACTAAAAATCAAATCATTGCTTTTCCAGATATTTCTATAGGAAGCTTAAATGCTTCTATAGTTCACCCTCGTGAAGTTTTTCGCTGTGCTATCAATCATTTTGCTTCATCTATGATACTTGTACACAATCACCCTAGTGGCGATCCTAGCCCAAGTATGGAAGATATTCATATAACAAAAAAGCTAATAGCAGGCAGTAAAATACTTGATATAGAAATTTTAGATCATATTATTGTTGGAGATAATAAATTTACTAGCTTAAAACAACAAGGTATGATAAAATAAGTAGTCAGATTGTTATAAAATTGAAGGGAGAATGTTTTAACATGAAGTGGAATTTATTTGGTGGTTTTTCCCAAGATATCGGTATCGATTTAGGAACAGCCAATACCCTTGTGCATTTAAAAGGAAAAGGTATTGTGCTTAGAGAACCATCTGTTGTTGCTATTAGAAAGGATACAGGAGCAGTTCTTGCTGTTGGTTCTGATGCCAAAGGCATGATTGGTCGTACTCCAGGCAATATCGTAGCTATTCGCCCAATGAAAGATGGCGTAATTGCTGATTTTGAAGTTACTCAAGCAATGTTAAAATACTTTATCAATAAAGCTAGAAATGGTTCTTCCTTTAGCAAACCACGTGTTGTTGTAGGTGTACCATCTGGTGTAACTGAAGTAGAAAAACGTGCTGTTATAGATGCTGCTATTCAAGCAGGTGCTAGAGAAGCATATTTAATTGAAGAACCTATGGCTGCTGCTATTGGTGCTGGTCTACCTGTTGAAGAAGCTACTGGAAGTATGGTAGTTGATATCGGTGGTGGTACTACAGAAATCGCTGTTATATCCCTTGGTGGTATTGTTACAAGCTGTTCTCTTCGTGTTGCTGGTGACGCTTTAGACACTGCTATCATTCAATATATAAAACGTAAATACAGCCTCATGATTGGTGAACGTACTGCTGAAGAAATCAAAATGTCTATCGGTAATGCTATGGTTAGTGATGACATGGAAAAAGATTTTGAAATCCGTGGTCGTGACCTCGTTAGTGGCTTGCCAAAAACATTAAAAATTCATGCTGAAGAAATCACTGAAGCTTTGAAAGAACCAGTTAAGAAAATTGTTGATGTTGTAAAAGTAACACTTGAAAGAACACCACCTGAACTTGCTGCTGATATCTTAGACCGTGGTATCATGCTAACTGGTGGCGGTGCGTTATTACACAATTTAGATAAATTACTTTCTCAAGAAACAGGTATGCCTGTAATCATTGCTGAAGACCCATTATCTTGTGTTGGTGAAGGTACTGGTAAATCTTTAGAAAATATCAATCTCTTAAACAATGTAATTATTAGTGATAAGAAGTTGAATAAATAATGAAATCACCCTCTAAACGTTCATTAATCGTCTTATTTATCATTATAAGCATAATTTGTATTCTCTTTTTTGCTGCTATTGGTAGATTTAATGCACCACTTGCTAATTCTATTGTTGTAAACGTTTTAGCACCATTTCAATCTGTTACTAGCGCAGTTTCAAGTAAATGTAATGATTTCCGTAACTATCTTTATGATGTATTTTATGTTTACGACCAAAATAGAGAATTAAAAGCTCAAAACGATGATTTAAAACTCAAGGTTGCTCGTACAGCTGAGCTTGAAGCAGAAAATGCTAATCTGCGTCAATTATTAAATTATAAAAAAGCTAATTTGCAATTTGATTTATTACCTGCCAACGTTATTGGTCGTGATAGTGCTACTTGGAGCAGTCATATCATTATCAATCGTGGTACAGATGATGGTGTACAAAAAAATATGACTGTCATTACTCCTGATGGTCTTGTAGGTAATATTCATGAAGCTTATGCTTCTTATTCTGAAGTTGAACTTATTACTGACCCTCGCTCTGCTGTTGGTTCTATTGTTCAACGTGCTGATTCTCGAGTAGCTGGTATAGTCAAAGGTTCTGCTGATTCCAATTCAGCAATCAATATGACTAATATCCCACAAAACGCTAATATCGTAGAAGGCGATACTATCATCACTTCTGGTTTTGGTGGTATCTATCCAAAAGGAATTCCTATCGGCTCTGTAGCTGCTATAAAAAATGATTCTGGTGGATTATTACAATATGCAACTTTATATCCTTGTGTAGATTTTCAAAAACTTGAAAATGTTGCTGTTATCATTAACCATCGTGAAGTAGCTCAACCTGCTGCAACTCCAGCTCCTACAGCACCAGCTCAAGCAAATGCTCAAACTCCAGCTCAACCTACTACAGGTGATACAAAATGAAAACAGTAATACCATGTTTTTTATTAATATTCATTGCCTATATTCTACAATCATCTGTTTTTAACATTATTGCTTATGATGGAATTTCTGTAGATTTAATCTTATTATTAGTTATTTTCTTTAGCATTATTTATGATAAATATGCTATTTTATATGGATTTTGTGCAGGATTATTTCAAGATTTAGCTTCTGGTACATTCCTTGGTATCCATACTCTAAGTCTTGTTATCATCTGTATCTTAATCCATAAGATATCTCAACTAATCTACAAAGAAAATATATTTTTACCTATTGTAGCTAGTGTATTTTCTACTTTTTTAAATTATTTTATCATTGCTTTATTCATCTTTTTATTAGGTTATAGTTATAATATCTGGCTTGTCATAAACAATATGATTATCGCTCTTATCTATAATCTAGTATTTGCTTATCCTGTATATTTTATCGTTGTTAAAATCGACGCTAAACTTCAATATTGGATAAAAAGATCTGAACAATTCTAACCTTAGGTTAGAAATTAATTTTAGAGTGATGAATAGCTCACAATCATAAATAATTTATAAAAAATCTAAAAGAGTATGATATAATTATATTAACTTTTAGGTAAGCATATTTTTATATCTATACGATATTAAATGACTTTAAGACACCTAAGGGTGTCTTAATTTATTATAGGAGTAAATTAAAGTTGAAATTTCTTGATAAACGTTTAAAAATTTTAGCTGCTATTGTAACACTTATAGTTGTTGCACTCATTAGCCGATTAGTTTATTTACAAATCTATCAAGGCGAATATTTTTCTAAATTAGCAGATGGTAACCGCATTCGTCTTGTTTCCACATCTGCACCTCGAGGCATTATCTATGACCGCAATGGTGTACAATTAGTAAATAATCGACCTGCTTTTACTGTAGAATTATTGCCATCTTTAGAGCCTGTATCTCCTGAAGTAGTGGCTCGCTTGGCTACTTTATTAAATATCAGTGTTGATGAAATAAATGAAAAAATTTCCCATCATTCTGGTTTTGACCCTGTTACCTTAAAAATAGATGTACCACCTGAAATAGTAACTATCATTGAAGAACAACAAGATTTATATCCAGGTGTATTTATCGATACAAAACCAGTCCGTAACTATATCTATAAATATGAAGGAGCTCATGCTCTCGGTTACGTAAGTGAAATCAGCGATAGTGAACTTGAAGACAAGAAAAAAGCTGGTGATGATTCCTATAAATTAGGTGATATCATTGGTAAATTCGGTCTTGAAAAATACTATGATAAATATCTTCGTGGTATTCCTGGTGGTGAACAGGTTGAAGTTGACGTTACCGGTCGTCCTGTTCAACGTCTAGGCATGAAAAATCCTGTAAGTGGTGCAAGTCTTACTTTGACTATTGACCACAATCTTCAAGAAGCTACAGAAAAAGCCATGGACGAAGTAATGTCTGGCATCAATGCGCAGGCTGCTGCTGCTGTAGTATTAAATCCTCAAACTGGCGAAGTATTAGCTATGGTTAGTCGTCCAACTTATGACCCAAATTTATTTGCTCTTGGTATTTCCACTAAAGACTGGAATGCTATAAATAATAATCCACATTATCCTCTTGATAATAAAGCTGTAACTGGTGAATATCCTCCTGGTTCCACTTTCAAAATCATCACAGGTACTGCTGCTTTAATGGAAAAAGTAGTAACTCCTGATGAATTGATTTTTGACTCTGGTCAGCACTGGATAATTCCAAAAACAAATGCTGATGGTGAAGCTTTAGGTTATATCAATTTTGAACAAGCCTTAGCTCATTCTGATAACGTTTATTTCTACGAAATGGGTAACCGTTTAGGCATTGATAGATTAGCAAAATGGGCTCGTATCTTTGGTATTGGTGAAAAAACAGGTATAGACTTACCATATGAAGCTGTAGGTAATGTCGCTTGCCCTGAATACAAACGTAAGGTATTTGATGAAGATTGGTATCTTGCTGAAACATTTGACGCTTCTATAGGTCAAGGGTTCACACTTGCTACACCATTACAAATGGCTTTAGTTATGAGTGAAGCTGCTAATGGTGGTAAAAAATATCGTCCATATTTAGTAAAAGATATCATTGCTCCAGATGGTACGGTAATCAAACATTTTGATCCAGTAGTTGAACGTGATTTAAATATTGATCCATCTGTTATTAGTCTTGTTCAAGAAGGTCTACATGAAGTTAGTACTGTCGGTACAGCAGCTGCCATGTTTAAAGACTTCCCTGTGCCAATTGCTGGTAAAACAGGTACTGCCGAAAACTCTCATGGTCGTGAACATGGTTGGTTTGTAGCCTACGGTCCATTTGATAATCCTAATATTGCTGTAGCTGTTATCGTAGAAAATGCAGGTTATGGTGCTACTTCTGCCGTACCTATTGGATATAAAATTCTAAGTGCTGCTTTTGGTTTAGATAAGCCAAAAACTTCAGAAAATCAACCAGCTCCTGCACAACAATAATAATAAAATGAAGTGATTATATGAATGAATTAATAACGTTTAAAGGTTCTAATGATGGCTTAATTTTAGTCATAACAAAAAAAGCTAATTTCAATCAAATTAAAGAAGCATTAAGTAAAAAATTAGCTTCTTGTTCCAATTTTTTTGAAGCTAATACTACTATATTGCTCAAAGATGATAAATTCTCTCAAGAAGAGCAAAATATATTAGCTGATATCTTAAAACAATATCAATTAAATTTAAAAATTGTAGCTGTTGATAAAACAGCTACAAACCAACATTGTTCAGCACAAAATCCGCCATTAATCATCAAACGCACTGTGCGTGGAGGCGAAGAAATTTTTTCTAAAGGCTCTATCGTCATCGAAGGAAATGTCAATCCTGGTGCTAAAATCATAGCTGGTGGAAATATTGATATTCATGGTCATTGTCGTGGCATTGTCTATGCTGGAGCCTATGGCGATATTAATTCTTATATAATTGCTGATAAATTATCGCCACTGCAAATACGCATAGCACATTTAATTGCTAGAGCACCAGATAATAGTGAAAACATTACTGATAATAAAAAATCATCAACTCCTGAAAAAGCTATTATCTGTGATAATACCATTATCCTAGAGCCATTCAATCGAGAAAATTAATTTGCACAAAGTATATAATTGTAAAGAGAGGTGCTTTTCTGTTTGTCTTGTAGTGCAAAAAGGCAACAGTAATCTTATATGACCCAAACTAATACAAATTGTAAAATCATTGTTATTACTTCTGGTAAAGGTGGTGTAGGCAAAACTACTACTACAGCCAATATAGGTGCTGGTCTTGCCATGAAAGGATATAAAGTCGCACTTATTGATACAGATACAGGGCTTCGCAATCTTGACTTATTATTAGGTTTAGAAAATCGCATTATGTATGATTTAGTAGATGTAACATCTGGTAAAATTCCTTACAAAAAAGCCCTTGTTCGCCATAAAAAATATGAGACATTATTTTTATTGCCTACATCTCAGACAAAAGATAAACTCGCCGTATCTCCTGAACAAGTTGTCGCTTTATGTTCAGAAATGAGTGCAGATTTTGATTTCATCTTGATTGACTGCCCTGCTGGTATTGAACAAGGTTTCAAAACAGCTGTAGCCGCTGCTGATATCGCTTTAGTTGTTACTATGCCTGAAATCTCTGCTGTTCGTGATGCCGATAAAATTATTGGTGAATTGAACCGTGCTGATAAAGAAAATATCTTATTAATCGTCAACAGAATTCGTCCTGATATGGTAGCTAAAGGTGAAATGCTAGACCTTGATGATATCAACGATATCTTAGCTATAAAATGTATTGGTCAAATTCCAGATGATGAAATGGTCGTATCTTCTACTAACCGTGGTGAACCTGTAATCGCTAATACAAAATCTCAAGCTGGTATAGCTTATCAAAATATCACTAGACGTCTTTGTGGTGAAGATGTTCCATTTATGACTTTCCGTACTAAAGAGTCTTTCTTTGATAGATTAAAAAAATTATTTTAATTAAGGAGAGCATAATATTATGTTTGAGGTTGTAATGAAATTATTAAATAGAAATCAAAAAACATCTAAAGAAATTGCTAAAGATAGATTAAAAGTCGTATTAATTCATGACCGTGCTAATATTTCTCCTGAAGTTATGCAAGCTTTAAAAAACGATATAATTGAGGTAATTTCTCATTACATGGATATAAATAAAAATGAAATGGAAATTTCACTAGAAAATGATGATAATTCCGTTGCATTATTAGCTAATATCCCTGTAAATCGCATCAAAAATCAAGCTAAAAGATAAATTATAGGCAAGCATTTATTTTTAATAAGTGCTTGTCCTTTTATTTTTTACTCAAGATTTACTATTTATTTATTAGATTAGTATTTATTGCTTTGCTTTACACTTCATCTAAAAAAATGGTACAATATAACATAATGATTATCAAATTATCCCATATTAATGAGGTTTATATTAATGAACAAATTCCATAAAAGACTTTGTGTCTTAATTTTTTTCGTATCTGTGATTTCTGCTGGAGTCATCTATTTCACAGTGGATATTAATACTTTATCTAGTTTGACACAGTTCAATCCTCTAGCAATAATCGCAGCTTTGATTTCCATTAGCTTTGGTTTATTTTTAGATGGTTTAAGACTTGTCCAGTTAGTTAATATCTCCAACGAAAAAATCTCATTTTCACAAGCATTACATGTAGTATTTGGCAATTATTTCTTAGCACTGCTAACACCTGGTTTCAGCGGTGGTGCAATTGCTCAAGTACTCTTTTTACGTCATGCTGAAATACCTGTCGGAAAAGCCACTATAATTGTCATTGTCCGCACAATTTTATCCATTATGTTTTTAATCATGTGCATGCCGTTTATCTTCATGCACGATGCAGGCATAATTCCATGGATTTCTGATGAAACCTTAATGATTATCTCTAGTTTGGCTTTTTTAGTCATTTTGATGTTGATTTGGTGTTTCAAGCATAATTACTTAGATTATCTAGTAATTAAATTTGTTCGTCGACTTTCTTATAAAAAAGCAAAAGCATTTCTTTCTTTTTATCGAGATAATAAATTAGCTATAAAACTTTTATTAGCTTCACCTTTAAAAATGCTTAAAGTCTATATTACGTCGGGCTTAAGTTTACTTTTTATCTATGCTATCGTACCAATTTTAATGTTTAGTTTAACTGATGATTTTGATGGTGTCTTAGCCATGGGACGTATGATAATTTTAAATATCTTACTTTACTTTTCTCCAACGCCAGGAGGTTCTGGTATCGCTGAAGGTGGCTTTATATTATTGTTTAACTCTATGTTACCAGAAGGTACTGTCGGTATTGTAGCTGTTACATGGCGCTTAATCGCTGAATATATACCTTTCCTCATTGGTTTTTACTATACAATTAAAGTCTTTGGTCGAGATTTTTTAAATAAACCACTTATAAAATAATCTTTTAAAATTTTATTTATGGAGGCAAATTTTATTTAATGGAAGACTTTAATGAACGCATAGTTTCTGGTGGCGAGATGGATATTGATAATTGGCAGTATTCCCTACGCCCTAAGAAATTGCAAGAATATATAGGACAAGATAAAGTCAAAGATAATTTATCTATTTTCATTCAAGCAGCTTTAAATCGCAATGAAGCTCTTGACCATGTACTTTTATACGGACCTCCTGGACTCGGCAAAACTACACTTGCCAATATTATCGCTAATGAAATGGGAGTAAACTTCCGTGTAACTTCTGGGCCAGCTATTGAACGCTCTGGCGATTTAGCAGCACTACTTACGAATCTCACCGAAAAAGATGTATTATTCATTGATGAAATTCACCGTCTTTCTCATAGCGTAGAAGAAGTTTTATATTCCGCTATGGAAGATTTTGCCTTGGATATCATCATCGGTAAAGGGCCAAGCGCTCGCTCTATTCGTCTTGATATTGCGCCATTTACACTCATTGGAGCGACTACTAAAGCTGGTGCCTTAGCCTCTCCACTACGTGATCGCTTTGGTGTTATTTCTCGCCTAGAATATTACACACCTGAATCATTAGTTTTTATTATCAAGCGCTCCGCTGAAATCTTAAATATACCTATCGAAGATAGAGGAGCTTTGGAAATCGCGCGTCGCTCTCGTGGAACACCTCGAGTAGCTAATCGCCTTTTAAAACGAGTTCGTGATTTCGCCCAAATAAAAGGCGACGGTATCATCACTGATGAAATCGCAGATACGGCTCTAGCTATGCTTGAAATTGACAAGATGGGGCTTGACCATATCGACCGCAATATTTTACTCACTATGATTAATAAATTCGGCGGTGGCCCTGTCGGTCTTGAAACATTAGCTGCAGCAGTAAGCGAAGAAACAGATACTATCGGTGATGTTTATGAGCCTTATTTACTTCAATTAGGCTTTATCAATCGCACTCCTAGAGGACGAGTTGTTACCAAACTTGGTTATGAACATCTTGGTTTAACAAAAACGGAATAATTTATATTTATTTAGGGAGTTTATAAATGAATATATTACTTCATATGTGTTGTGGTCCATGCGCTTGTTATCCAGTGCCAAAACTTCGCTCAGAAGGTCATGATATTACAGGATATTTTTTCAATCCTAATATTCACCCTTATAAAGAATTTAAGCACCGTTTAACAACTGCACAAGAATATGCACAAAAAGTTGATTTAAAACTTATCGTAGATACAAATTATCAATTACGAGATTTTTTACAACGTGCTTTAACTATCGAAAAAAATACAGATGGTCTTAATTTAGATAATCGACGCTGCCGTATGTGTTATGCTTGGCGACTTCATCAAACAGCAATCTATGCTAAAGAAAATAATTTTGATGCATTCTCATCAACTTTATTTGTCAGTCCTTATCAAAACCATGAAATGATGAAAGATGTCGCTCAAAAAATTTCTCAAGCGGTAGGTATTCCTTTCTTCTATGAAGATTTTCGACCAGGATTTGCTGAAGGAACACAAACAAGCATTGATTTAGAATTATATCGTCAACCTTATTGTGGTTGTATCTTCAGTGAAGAAGAACGTTATTCCAATTCTTTCAAGAAAAAACGCAAAAAAAAATTAAAAGCTCTCTTTAATGAGCAAAATAATAAATGATGTGATGGGGTTTTTATGATATCTATTACTACTGCAACAGCTGATGATTTAATAACTCTTGCAGATATTGAGCAAATATGTTTTTCATCCCAAGAAAGTGCTAGTTTAAATACTTTAAAATCCAGATTTGATGTATTTCCTAATCATTTCTTAGTAGCCAAAATTCATAAACATGATGACAATGAAATTATAGGTTTTGTCAATGGTATGGTAACTGATGAAGAAACTATTACTGATGAAATGTATACAAATGCTAAACTTCATCAACCTCAAGGAAAGTATCAAACAATCTTTGGTATTGATGTATTGCCATCTTATCAACATTTAGGCATTGCAACTAAATTAATGAAAAATCTTATTGAAAAGGCTCAAAAAGAAAAACGCACTGGAATTATTTTATGTTGTAAACATCAACTTATTCCATTTTATGAACAATTTGGATTTCAAAATTTAGGTATTTCTAAATCTACACATGGTGGCGTTGTCTGGTATGACATGCTCCTAAATATATAAAAAATCCTCTATAGTTAGTGATGAATAATTCATTTAACTATAGAGGATTTTTTATACTGCTTTATTTACTTTTAACATTTTTTCCTTTGGTGATTTTTTTATTCCCGCAAAGAAGAAACCTATACTCAATACAGTGAATAAAATACCACCTAAAACTACATTATTTATGCCAAATTCATCAATGAAAATACCACATACAAAAGCTGCTATACAAGTACCTACATTTGTAGCTACTAAAAATAAAGCATTAGCAAAATCAGGTACATTAGATGCTACTCTTGTTATCCAATACTGATTAATATTTGCAGCACAGCCCACAAGTATTCCCCAGATTAAAACTATACCCATGATTACAAAACCCATATTGCCTAAAAATAGCATTACTAAAAATAATACTGTCAATAAAAATGGATATATCCCTACAAATGAAAGTGGTCTTTGGCTTAATAGTCTACCAGCAATAACATTACCTAAAATATTCGCTAAACCAAAAATCAAAAGTGTAATGCTCACAAATTCTGTGGATAATAACGATACTCTTTCTAAATAGTCGGCTAAATAACTATATACACCAAAATTTGCACCATTTAATAAAATTACAGCTATCAAAGCCCACCATAAATTAATATCTTTTAAAATTTTGAGCTGAGAACCATAAGACATTTTTTCTTTAACTGGCATAGATGGCACATATATTATTGTCAATGCTAAAGCGATTAAATTCACCAAAGCAAAAGCAAGCATAGCTATTTCTAAAGAAAATAAATTTGCAATATAACTCATAACTGGTACACCAAGTACCATACCAGCCGAAACACCAACCATTACTTTTGCTACTGCCTTAGGTGCTTCTTTTTCTGATACAGATGAAGAAGCTATCGCAAAGGATAATGAAACATATACAGGGTGTAAAAATGCAGGCACTACTCTTGCCACCAATACAAGCCAAAAACTTCCTGCAAAAGCAGATATCACATTACAGATAAAAAAAGTTCCCAAAGATATTATCATAATCGTTTTGCGATTATATTTGGATAATAATAAAGGTAATATCGGGCCAGATACAGCTACTGCTAAAGCAAATAAGCTAACTAATAAACCCGCCACAGATATTTCTATATTATAAGTACTTGCAACTATTGGCAATATACCAATGACACCCATTTCCGTATTTAAGATACTAAATACGCCTATAGTCAAAATAAATACGATTAAATTATTTTTAGTCATAATTTCGCTCCTAAATACATCTTGAAAATATCAATAAATTATTTTATTTATTCAAAGCTTTATTTAAAACTTTTACATATTCATTGACTACATCTTTTGCATATTGTGTATCAGGTGCAATCACTTCAAAAGCATGATACGCTCCTGGATAAACATGTAATTCTGCTGACACACCTGCTTGAGCTAATCTTGCCATATAATTTATCGTATCATCTCTAAATGGGTCTAAATTACCTACACAAGAATATGCTGGTGGCAAACCTGTCAAATCTTTTGCTCTAGCTGGAGCCATATAATAAGACACTTCATCTGTTCCTGCTAAATCACCAATATAAGCATGCCATGCGTATTTATTAGCTACATTATTCCAAATTCGCAAATCTATATTTTCTTGACTTGCTGGTGTCTGAAATCTATCGTCAATCATTGGATAAAGAGGCATTTGAAAAGCTAATTTATATTCGCCTTTATCCCTAGCCATTAAAGCAGTAGCTGCACATAATCCGCCACCTGCACTAGCACCAGCTACAGCAATTCTATCCTTATCTACACCTAATTTATCTGCATTTTTAAATAAATAACCTAAAGCTGTATAACAGTCATTTAAACTAGCTGGATATTTATTTTCAGGCGCTAATCTATAATCTACAGCTACAACTACTGCACCCACTTCATTAGCAAAGCGAATACTTTGCATTTCATCTTGTTCAGGCACACCAAATAAATATCCACCACCATGTATCCATAAAATACCAGCTAAATTATCTTGTTTATTCACTGGCTTATAAATGCGCAAACGTAAATCCTTATCACTATCAGGATTTTCTACATATACATCATATACATTTACATTTTCATCTTTTGGCAAATCCTTAGAACCAACTAAATTATTGAATAAATCCTTATATCCTTGCACACCAGTTTTAGCAAAATCCATCTCGCTACTTTGTTTTAATGCTGGTAATAATTCTTTATCTGTTCTTGCTTCTGTATCTGATATATCTTTTGCCAGTGCACTAACAGACATCATCAAAATTAAATAACAGCATAATATTATTTTCATACATAATTTCATCTTTTATCGCTCCCTTTTATCTATATTATTTTTGATTAAAAATTACTTCCAATTTCACTTACCAATAAAAAAGAGAAGTAATACTACTTCTCTTTCTCACTAACAAATACTACATTAAATACTTAATTACTTTATAATTCTTTTAAATAAATTTTTTATTTCTTATAAATTATCTTTAAAAAACTCTGTTAGTTTTGCAAATGGAATTACATCTGTTCTATCATATAAATCCACATGACCTGCATTCGGCACAATATATAATTCTTTTGGCTCTTCTGCTAATTTATAAGCATCTTCACTAAATTCTTTAGAATGAGCATCTTCGCCAGCGATAAATAACAATGGTCTTGGAGAAATTGTTTCGATATCATTGAATGGATAGAAATTCATGAATTTCACATTACTTGTAAGTGTTGGGTGTGTTGTTGTATTTGCACTATATCCTCTTGTAGTACGATAAAAATCATAAAATTCTTTTTCAATATCAGAAGGATTTTCACTCAATTTATCAGCTGTACCACTTGTATATTTGCGTTCTTGCCCTAAAAATTCACTATAACGCTGATTAGACGCTTCTTTGATGATTTCTTTTCTCTGTTCTACGCTTTGGCTATGACCTAAAGCACTTCTAGTAGCTGTACCCATATCATACATACTAACAGTAGCTATAGCTTTTAAACGAGAATCAATTTTTGCTTCGCTGATAGCAAAACTACCACTACCACAGATACCAATAACACCAATTCTATCTTTATCCACAAAATCACGTGTACCTAAATAATCAACTGCTGCACTGAAATCTTCTGCATAAATATCAGGAGATACGCTATTTCTTGGTAGACCTTCACTTTCTCCCCAGAAAGATAAATCCATAGCTAAAGTTACAAAACCTTGTTCTGCCATTTTTGTAGCATATAAATTTGCCGATTGTTCTTTCACCGCTCCCATAGGGTGCCCTACGATAATAGCTGGAGCTTTTTCATTCTGCGCTAAATTTTTAGGTACGAATAAATTGCCCACAACTGTCATATTATATTGATTTTTAAATTCAACTTTTTGCATATTTACTTTATCACTTTGATAAAAATTATCTGCACCTCTTGACATATCTGGTTTATAATTTTTATCGAAGGCACTTTTTGGTGCTTGCAAATTATCACTTGCTGATACCATATTCATATTTATGCACCCCATTGTCCCTAGTGCCAAACACATGGTAATTGCTCTAACTATTTTTAAATTTTTCTTAAAGTTCATCACTAACCCACCTTTATATTTACTCTCTTTTTTTAGATTAATAAATAATTTTTTCTTTGCTTTCATTATAATTTACCATTTCTACTATATCAAATACTTATATTTAATAGTCAACTATACTTTTTAAGCATAATAAAATATAATATAATTCATCTATATTTTTTAATACTAAAATCTGGAGGTTTTTATGGATATACGTGTTTTAAAATATTTTGTAACTGTAGTTGAAGAAGAAAATATTTTAAAAGCTTCTCAAGTTTTGCATATAACACAGCCCACTTTATCTCGCCAATTAATGGATTTAGAAAAAGAACTAAATTGTAAATTATTTATCCGCTCCAATCGCAAAATTACTTTGACTTCCGAAGGTCTATTTTTATATAACAAAGCCAAAGAAATAATTTTATTACAAGCAAAAACGATTAATGCTCTGAAAAATTCTCATGAAATCGTCAGTGGTAATATATATATCGGCTGTGCAGAAACAAATGCTTTTAAATTTCTAGCCAAAACTATGACTAAAATAAAAAAAACACATAAAGATATACATTATCATATCTTTAGTGGCAATGCTGATACTGTAATCGAACAACTAGATAAAGGTATCTTAGATTTTGGCTTATTGATTGATGCCCATGATAAACAAAAATATAATTTTATCACCTTGCCTGTAAAAGACATTTGGGGACTATTGATGTTAAAAAATTCTCCTCTTGCCAATAAAGAATATATAACATCTTCTGATATTTTGAATATCCCCTTAATCTGTTCAGGTCAAACAATGGTCAGCAATAAAATAGCAGGCTGGCTCAATCAAAATTTCACTCAATTAAATATAGTTGCTAACTATAACTTAATCTATAACGCCTCTATCATGGTTCAAGAAAATCTAGGCTCTGCCCTTTGTCTTGCTAATCTAGTAAATACAAACGGCACTAATTTATGCTTCAAACCACTATATCCACCACTTGAAGCACAAATTGATTTAGTCTGGAAAAAACATCAAATACTCACCAAACCAGCTCAATTATTTTTACAAAATCTCCAAGAATATCTACCCCACAATAAATAATACGTTACTTTTTCCGCATTATAAAATTTAGCGGTAATCGTAAGATTATTAAAAAATATTATCATTGAGTACGGTTTTTGCTTAACTGTTTGAGCGTAGCGAGTTTTAAGCTTTGTATGAAATGATAATTTTTTTCAAAGCTAAAATTTTATCTGCGGTGGCTTTCTTTAGTTCGTTTCTTTGCCACCAAAGAAATGAATAAATACCCTATTTTATACTTACTTTTCTTTCATGAGCAAGAAAAGTAACAAAAGAACTCTACCTCCCGATACCAATTTTTCTTTGTCAATTATAAAACCATGACTACAACGCTCTAAACTCGCTTCGCTCAAACAGTAGAGCTAAATTCATAGTCATGGTTTTATCCTTGCCAATAGCCTACGGCTACCGCAAAATTTGCTAACGTGAGGGATATTTGGTTATTATTACATTATTTTTCCGCATTATAAAATTTAATAAAGACATAAAAAAAGACAAGCCTTTCACTTGTCTTTATGATACAATACCCTGCGGAGAATAAATTGATGTGTCGGCTCTCTCTTTTGAGGGAGGTGGTAAATATGACCGATTATGAAGTATTATCTTTGATAATTTCTTTTTTAACTCTTGTATTTACTATTCTTTCTTATTTCAATTAATTTTAATATAAAAAAAGAAGCCGTCTCAATGGACAGCCTCTTCTTTCAATCACACAAACTATGCAGAAGAGGGCTGACGTAGCCAACATCAGTTTATTCTCTTCTTTTGCCTATATTATACTATAGCACTAAAACAAAATCAATTTTATAGATTATTTGTTATGCATTATAAAAATTTAACAACAATAAATATAGACTATGATTATATCATAAAATGTTTTGAAATAACAAAATAGCAGATTTCCTTTCAGCATTTGACCGCAAACTCGAAAATCAAAAAACCCATCTAGAAAACTGGAAACAAATATTCGTATGAACATATTACTAAATCAAAATATGTTATAATAAAAAAAGACAAGCTTTAATGATATGCACCCAAAATATTGGACATATTAATTAAGCTACTAATTGAGACTTAGTTCTGTATTCTACAGGACTAAGTCCTTTTAGTTTTATCTTTATCCGTTTTGTATTATAATATTTTATATAAGATTTTAACTCTTTTATAAAATCTTCAACGGATTTGAATTTTTTTAAATAGAATAATTCGCTTTTTAGTAAACCAAAGAAATTTTCTATTACGGCATTATCTAAGCAATTGCCTTTTCGGCTCAT